>DBFWRP010000501.1:0-1114 GCA_048222005.1 Muribaculaceae bacterium
ATCACGAGGCGGCAAGCCAGGCAGACTTTGACAAGCTGAATGAACAGCTGTACCAGAACAGCTACCGTGCCAACGCCTACGCCAATATGCTGGGTCCCATCATCATGAACGTCGGCAATATCCTGTACGTTTTGGTGGTTACGATGGGCTGTGCCCTCCTGGTCAGCGGAAGCTACAACCTCAGCTTCAATGCCCTGTTGCACGCCGCCGATCCGGATCGGACACGCATGGCGGTCTCGGTCGTTGTCACCTTCCTGTCCATGACCAAGCAGTTTACCGGCAACATCAACCAGGTTTCCCAGCAGATAAACTCGGTCGTCATGGCTATGGCAGGTGCCGAACGCATCTTTACGCTGATGGATGAACAGCCTGAAGCCGATGCCGGTTATGTGACGCTTGTCAACGCACGCATGAATCCCGACGGTTCGGTCACGGAGGTTGCCGAGCATACCGGACATTGGGCATGGAAGCATCCGCATACGGCGGACGGAACCGTGACTTACACGCCCTTGCGCGGCGATGTGCGATTGAGCGACGTGACCTTCGGCTACGATCCCGAAAAGCCCGTGCTGCATGATGTGACCGTATATGCCGAGCCGGGGCAGAAGGTCGCTTTCGTGGGTGCAACCGGTGCGGGCAAGACCACCATCACGAACCTGATCAACCGATTCTACGACATTGCCGACGGAAAGATCCGCTACGACGGAATCAACATCAACAAAATCAAAAAGTCCGATCTGCGCCGTTCGCTGGGCATCGTCCTGCAGGACACCAACCTGTTTGCCGGGACCGTGATGGACAATATCCGCTACGGAAAGCTGGACGCAACGGACGAGGAGTGCATTGCGGCAGCCACGCTTGCCGGCGCGGATGACTTCATCTCCCGCCTGCCGCACGGCTACGCAACCGACCTTGCAAACAACGGTGCCAACCTTTCACAGGGACAGCGCCAGCTGATCTCAATCGCACGTGCCGCTGTCGCGGATCCGCCGGTCATGATTCTGGACGAGGCGACATCCTCGATTGATACGCGCACCGAGGCAATCGTACAGCGCGGTATGGATAAGCTGATGGAGGGGCGCACGGTGTTTGTCATTGCACACCGCCTGTCCAC
>DBFWRP010000502.1:0-3086 GCA_048222005.1 Muribaculaceae bacterium
CTGGCAGGCCTGCTGCATCTGCGGGATTCCGCGCATGTCGACGATGAGGTCGCCATAGCCGAAGGAGGTGCCGCGCTCGGTGACAGCCACCTGGTCATTGCCACGCGAACGGACCTTCTCCACGGCGAAGCGCATGCTGGAAGGCGACAGGAACTGCCCCTTCTTGACGTTGACGAACTTGCCGGTGTCGGCGGCTGCCAGCAGCAGGTCGGTCTGGCGGCAGAGGAAGGCGGGAATCTGGAGCATATCCACGTACTCGGCGGCCATTGCGGCCTCCCGGGGCAGGTGGATGTCGGTGACGACGGGTATGCCGAAGGTCTCCCCTACCTTGCGCAGGATGCGGAGGGCCTTCTCGTCGCCTATGCCCTGGAAAGAGTCGAGACGGGAACGGTTGGCCTTGCGGTAGGAACCCTTGAATACAAAGGGAATGTCAAGTCTGCGACAGATTCCCAGCAGAGCCTCTGCAATGTCGAGGGCCATTTCTTCGCCCTCGATGACGCACGGGCCGGCCAGGAGAAAGAAATTGCCGAACTGTGAGGACGAGAGGTATCGGGTGAGGTTAGTTTCCATATATTTCCAATTAATGCACAATGTGAAGTTACGCAACATTATTGGTGTACATTGTACATTGTACATTGCACATTGTTGTCGATTAGGGTATGCAGTGCCGCGATGGCGAAGATAGCTGCCGTTTCGGTGCGTAGGCGACTGCGGCCCATGGTTACGGGAACAAATCCGGCTTCGAGAGCCGCGGCTATCTCCTCGGGGGAGAAGTCGCCTTCCGGGCCTATCAGCACCACCACGTCCTGTCCCGGAGCGGGAACTCGGGATGCGATGGGCACACGCGGCTTGTCGGCTTCGCAATGGGCTATGAGCTTCAGCGCCGAGGAATCTGGAAAAGCGAGAAAGTCGCGGACATCAGTCAGTTCGGACAGCTCGGGCAAAGTGGCCTTTAAGCTCTGCTTCATGGCGCTGACCATGACGCGCCTCAGGCGGTCGGTCTTGAGGACCTTTCTTTCGGAATGCTCGGTGCGAAGCAGCACCAGGCGGTCGATGCCCATCTCCACCACCTTTTCGGCAAGCCACTCCATGCGGTCGGCGTTCTTGGTGGGAGCCACGGCGAGGGTAATCTTCCGACCCCAGTGAGGCAGCTCGGACCGCTTTCCCACTACCTCCAAGGCCACACGGCGCGGATTGGCGTCGGCGATGCGGCAGGTATAGGCGAACCCCTTGCCGTCCACTACCTCCACCTCGTCGCCCTCGCGCCGCCGGAGCACCCGTGCACAATGCGAGGACTCGTCGGCAGGCAGGCACCCCTCCGTCTCGATGTCAGGCGCGTAGAAGCGAATCATTTGAGAAGGTGAAGCTTAAACGGGTTCAGACGTCAGCATTGACAGGATCGGCTGCATTCTCCTCGGCATCTACGGCTGTGGATATATCATCCTTAGGAGCCTTGAAGATGAAGAAGAACGCCACAAACACCACCAGCCCATAGGCCGCGAAAATCAGCCACGATTCCTGCCAACCGCTTAACCGGGCTACCGGTTCGGATGCCGGAACACTGAAAACCAGCTTGTTGATGACATACTCGCCTGCGATATAAGTACCCAGCGAAGCTCCGACTCCATTGGTCATCATCATAAACAGGCCCTGCGCCGAAGAGCGCAGCTTAGGCTCGGTCTGACGGTCAACATAGATGCCACCTGAGACATTGAAAAAATCAAAGGCCACACCATAGACGATGCATGAGAGAACCAGACAAAAGATACCTGGCATGTTAGTGTCACCGATACCCAATAATCCGAAGCGGAGCACCCATGCGAACATTGCCATCATCATCACGCCCTTGATTCCGAATCGCTTCAGGCAGAATGGTATAGCCAGGATACATATGGCTTCGGAACACTGCGAGATGGAAATCAGGAAAGTCGGATTGCTGGCAAACCAGCCGTTGAGGAATCCTTGAGCATATTCGGTGATGTTCTTGAACTGCTCAATGTACATCGTGCCGTAGCCGTTGGTTATCTGAAGAGATACGCCAAGCAGCATGGAGAAGATGAAGAAGATTGCCATTTTCTTCTGCCTGAACAACTTGAAGGCGTTGAGACCAAGGGCCTCCGAGAGTGTTCCGCCCTTGCCTTTGTTGACAGGGCAGACCGGCATGGTCAGCGAATAGAACGCCATGACGAGCGAGAATAGAGCGGAAGTGAGGAACTGCGTGAAACTCCCCTGGATGCTGACACCGCCGATATGGATGAAGTTGATGAGAAGCTCGGCCACGATGAAGCCCACGGTGCCGAACACTCGGATTGGAGGGAAATCCTTGACCGTATCAAGGCCGGCTTTCTCCAAGGCATTGAAAGCCACAGAGTTGCAAAGACCAATGGTGGGCATATAGAACGCTACCGAGATAGTGTATAGCGTGAAGATCGTACCGAATCCAACAGTGCCTGCAAGCTGATCCGGCGTAAGTGACGTCCAGTTCGGAGGGAGGGACGACCACGCGTAAACACCTACGGCACACATCAGCAAGCCGGAAATGAAATGGCATAGCGAAAGGGTCTTTTGAGCTGGAATCCAGCGGTCGGCAACTATGCCGATAAGCGCCGGCATCACCAGCGACACCAGTCCCTGGACCATATAGAACAGGTATACTTTGTCGCCTAAGCCTACGGCAGCGAGGAACATACCCATGGACACTAAGTACGAGCCCCAGATAGCGAATTCCAGGAAGCTCAGCATCGACAGGCGTACTTTGAGCGTGGTATTAGAGGTCATATTGACGTAGTTGTTTCTATTGACAAGACGGCCGGAGCCGTCTTTCATCGTGCAAAATTAAGAAAAAATATGCGGGCGGACAATAACAGAGGTGTGAAACCAGGGCAACCGCATCGGAATCCATAAAATTTAGCATGATTTAGGGGAAGTTAAGTCGTAAAAACTTGACAGGCGAGGACAAGCGGATTATTTTATAGGCATGAGAAACATGCTTATAAAGATATTTGACGGTGTAAGAGACCCGCGGAAGATAGATCAGTGCACCTATGAGCTGGGCGATCTGCTTGCAGTCGCCTTCCTGACTTACC
>DBFWRP010000503.1:0-2634 GCA_048222005.1 Muribaculaceae bacterium
CACATTCACTCAGACTTTCGGCGTACGCTCCATAGCATATTCGGCTGCCGACGGTTTCCGCCTGAACGGAAAGCCGCTTCTGCTCACAGGCAGCTGCGTGCATCACGACAACGGTCTGCTCGGCGCGCGCAGCTACGATGCCGCCGAGGCACGCAAGGTGCGTCTGCTCAAGCAGGCGGGGTTCAATGCCGTGCGCACCAGCCACAACATCCCGTCGGAAGCGTTCCTGGATGAATGTGACCGTCAGGGACTGCTGGTTATCGACGAGGCTTTCGACGGATGGCGCGACAGCAAGACTCCGCACGACTATGCGGAGCTGTTCGACCAGTGGTGGGACAAGGATGTGGATGCCATGGTGCTCCGTGATCGCAATCATCCTTCGGTAATGTGCTGGAGCATCGGCAACGAGGTGATGGAACGCAAAAAGCTGGAAGTTGTGACAACTGCACGCAAACTTGCCGACCGTTGCCGCTCACTTGACCCTACACGCCCCGTGACATCGGCACTCGCGTCGTGGGACAGCGACTGGGAAATCTACGACCCGCTTGCAGCCGTGCACGACATCGTGGGTTACAATTATATGATTCACAAATCGGAAGAGGACCATCAGCGCGTGCCCGAGCGCGTGATGTGGCAGACCGAATCGTATCCGCGCGACGTGTTTGCCAACTGGGTGAAAGTCAACGACAACCCATATATTATAGGTGATTTTGTCTGGACCGGCATCGATTATCTCGGGGAGTCGGCCATCGGACGTTTCTATTACGAAGGGGATAGCGAGGGTGAGCACTACCACCGCGACCAGTGGCCGTGGCATGCGGCGTTCTGCGGCGACATCGACCTCATCGGAGAGCGCAAGCCCGTGTCGTATTATCGCGACATGCTCTATAATCCTGACCGCGTGAAGCTCTATATGGCCGTGCGCGAGCCTGACGGTTATTACGGCAAAATAAAGGAGACTCAATGGGGCACTTATCCCACATGGGAATCATGGACGTGGGCCGGACATGAAGGTAAGCCGATTGAGGTGGAAGTGCTTTCGCACTACGACAAAGTACGCCTCTATCTTGACGGCAAGCTGGTAGGGGAGATGCCCACCACCCGCGCCGAGGGCTTCCGGGCTGTGTTCACGTTGCCCTATCAGCCTGGCAAATTGCAAGCCTGCGGAGTGGACAGCGATGGTGTAGAGAAGGAGCGCGTCACCATCGAGACAGCAGGCAAGCCGGCAGCCATAAGGTTGCGTGCCGACCGCAGTGTGATTGCGGCAGACAATCAGGATCTGGTTTACATCACAGCCGAAATTGTAGACAGCAAGGGGAGGGTGGTACCCAACGCTTCCGACCGCATTGCATTCACCGTGAGCGGTGCAGGCACCATAGAAGCCACAGGAAGTGCCGACATCAAGAATACAGAGGGCTATAGCCGCACCGACCGCAATGCGTGGAAAGGCCGTGCAATGGCCATCGTGAAGAGCACGCCGCGTGCAGGTAAAATTGTTCTCCGCGCTACGTCCCCGTCGCTCAAATCCTCCTCCATCACCCTCCGCACCACCCGCTGATTCTTTCTGAATTGCAAGTGATATAAAAAGGCTTAAGCGCCGGAGATTGTCCCTCAGTCTCCGGCGCTTTGATGTTGATTTTCAATTAAATTTCTGATTTACAGATAAAATTTCGTAGCTTTGCGCTGATAAATGCAATTTCCATGGAAGAATCCCAAAATATATTAGAACCGATTGGCAATAGCGATAATGCGGCACTGGTGCCAATTGAAAATCTGATTTATGTGATTCGTGGTCAACAAGTGATGCTGGACAGCGACTTGGCTCGCCTATATGGTGTGGAAACCAAGCGACTGAAAGAACAGGTGAAACGAAATATAAATCGGTTTCCATCTGATTTCATGTTTGAACTTACTAAAAATGAGGCTTTAAGTTTGAGGTCGCAATTTGCGACCTCAAACAAGGATGGAGTAAGAGGAGGCAATCGTTATAGCCCATTTGCTTTCACTGAAAATGGGGTGGCAATGCTTAGCAGTGTGTTGAAATCTGACACCGCAATCGAGGTAAACATCCGCATTATGAGGGCTTTTACTGCCATGCGCAGTTTCCTGATGAATAATGCGCATATGTTCAAGAGGATTGAAACCATAGAGCATAATTACTTACTTGTCAATCGCCATCTTTCGGAACATGACAGAAAATTTGAAGAGATACTGTCGCGTCTTGATGATAAAGATTACGAACCGATTGAGGGATTTTTCTTTGAAGGGCAGATATTCAATGCATATTCGCTTATTTCCGATTTAATCAGGAAGGCAACAAGGAGAATTGTGCTGATAGACAACTATGTTGACGACCGGATACTGAAAGTTCTGACAAAGCGTGGGGAGGGTGTGTCTGCGATCATCTATACAGACCCTCACCATTCCCAAATTACCAATGACCTACGCCGACATAACGCCCAATATCCCAAAATAGATGTAAGACATTGCACTAACGTGCATGACCGCTTCATGATCATCGACGATACCGTCTACTTCATCGGCGGCTCAATCAAGGATCTTGGTAAGAAGATTGTAGCATTCAGTCAGATGCACCAAAATCCGAATGACATTCTTTCAAAGCTGAGATAATTC
>DBFWRP010000504.1:0-2146 GCA_048222005.1 Muribaculaceae bacterium
GACATTCACTCAGAAACTGAAAATCACCGACGGCAAGACACATGAAATAGACGGATACGTGTATTTCCAGGGATGCAACGACCAGACCTGCATCAGCCCGTCGAAAACGCCTTTCAACATCTCGGTAGGCACCGGTCCGGAAGCTGAAGCAGAAGCCCCCGCAACCGATTCTGTGGCCGCAGCCGTAACACAGACAGCGCAGCCGGCAACAGCATCCGGCAACGGCACCGACTGGTGGGCACCAGTTGAAATCGTTGACAACGAGGCTGAACACACATCGGCCGACAACCCCTGGTGGATTATCTTCCTGTGGGGATTCGGCGGTGGCCTCATCGCGCTGCTCACGCCATGCGTGTGGCCCATGATACCCATGACAGTCAGCTTCTTCCTGAAAAAGAGCGGCAACCGCCGGAAAGCAGTAACCGATGCGCTCATCTACGGAATCAGCATTGTTGTGATCTACCTTTCACTCGGTCTGGCCATAACCGCCATTTTCGGTGCCAGCAAACTCAACGAACTGTCGACCAACGCCATCTTCAACATAGCGTTCTTCCTGTTGCTTGTTATTTTCGCCATCTCATTCTTCGGCGGATTCGACATAACCCTCCCCTCCAAATGGAGCAATTCGGTCGACGCCAAGGCTGAACGTGCCACAGGCCTGCTTAGCATCTTCTTCATGGCCTTCACCCTGGCGCTCGTTTCCTTCTCCTGCACCGGCCCCATCATCGGCACCCTGCTTGTCGAGGCGGCCACAATGGGCAATCTTGTCGGGCCTGCCATCGGAATGCTCGGATTCGCCATAGCCCTGGCCCTCCCCTTCTCTCTGTTCGCCATATTCCCGTCATGGCTTAAAGAGATGCCCCGTTCAGGCGGCTGGCTAAATTCTGTCAAAGTGGTGCTCGGCTTCCTCGAACTTGCGCTGTCACTCAAATTCCTGTCGGTGGCCGATCTGGCCTACGGTTGGGGACTTCTTGACCGTGAGGTGTTCGTATGTCTTTGGGTCGTGATTTTTGCAATGCTCGGCTTCTACCTGCTTGGCAAAATCCGATTCAGCCACGACGCCCCAATCGACCACGTGTCGATTCCGCGCTTTTTCCTCTCGCTTGCATCCCTGTCGTTCGCACTCTACCTCATTCCGGGACTGTGGGGCGCGCCTCTCAAGGGCGTGAGCGCATTTGTGCCCCCGTTGTTCACTCAGGATTTCAGCCTATACACAGGCGGCCAGTTCGAGGAGTTCGACGATTTCGACAAGGGTATGGAATATGCCGACCGCAACCACCGTCCCGTGCTCATCGATTTCTCGGGTTACGGATGCGTGAACTGCCGCAAGATGGAAGGGGCAGTGTTCGACACCCCGGTTGTCACCCAAACAATTAAGGAGAATTTTGTGTTGATTAAACTGATGGTCGACGACAAGACCCCGCTTGCACAGCCCATGACCGTGGAAGAGAACGGCAAAACACTGAAACTTGAGACCATCGGCGACAAATGGAGCTACCTGCAGCGCAGCAAATTCTCCGCCAACTCCCAGCCATACTACATCATGCTTGACAATGAAGGCGCAGCTCTCACTCCTCCCACTTATTACGACGAGAATGTGACCAAATTTGTGGAATGGCTCAATTCCGGGCTTAAGGCATATGCCGCGTCAGGCAATTGATTGCCGCCGTAACGATAACTTATTTCATCCATCATACATGCATACACGTCAGGAAAAAATAGAAGCTTTAGGCCGGGTGCTCGATGTGCTCGACACACTCAGGGTAAAATGCCCGTGGGACGCAAAACAGACCAACGAAACTCTGCGTGAGAACACGATAGAAGAGGTGTTCGAGCTGTGCGATGCCCTCATGAACGACAACGATGCCGACATAAAGAAAGAACTGGGCGATGTGCTGCTTCATGTGTGCTTCTATGCAAGAATCGGCGAAGAGAAAGGCAAATTCGATATCGCCGACGTGGCCGACGCTCTTGCCGCAAAACTAATCTACCGCCACCCGCATGTCTACGGCAATGTTGAGGCCGACACAGCACAGCAAGTGTCGATGAACTGGGAACAGCTCAAGCTCAAGGAAAAAGGTGGCAACCGCAGCATTCTGGCCGGAGTGCCAAACGCGCTGCCCGCGCTGATAAAAGCCTACCGCGT
>DBFWRP010000505.1:0-2197 GCA_048222005.1 Muribaculaceae bacterium
AAATTCGCGCCTAACAAGTGAACATCACACAAACACCGATCCCTGCCGTAGGATAAAAACACAGTGTCCGCCCTGTTGATTTCGGCTTCCGGGCAAATTCAAATGCGGCGATCCGGCATCGCTCTTACGCAAGTAAGGCTCTTGACGAACCCCGGGGCTGTTTTGTAGAAATTTATAGAGATTATTTAACTAACATACATTCGACGGCCACTCTGACCATGCAGACGGCCGTGACTTGATTTAACAACATGAAACGCATTCTTGCACTTCTGATGCTTGTCATCGAAGGCTTTGGCTTTATGCTGCATTCCCAGCCCGTGGCAGTCAAGACCAACCTGTTGGGATGGGCCACCACAACCATCAATGCCGGTGCGGAAATGGCGGTAGCACACCGCCAGACCGTACAGGTGTTCGGAGCCCTCAACCCGTGGACATTCTCAGGCGAACGCCGCGCACGCTTCTGGGCGGCACAGCCAGAATGGCGCTACTGGCTTTGCGAACGCTTCAACGGACACTTTTTCGGCATCCATGCAATGGGTGGGGAATACAATGTGAAAAACATCGACGTGCCGTTCGGCATTCTGCCCGAGACGGAACACGGCCGCCACTACGAAGGATGGTATGTCGGCGGCGGCATAACCTACGGCTATCAGTGGATGCTTTCAAAGCACTGGAACATCGAGGCATCGATCGGTGTGGGCTACCTCTACTCGCCCTACAAGCTCTACGGGCGTTGCGACCGCTGCCTCGACCGCGACCACCGCAACTATGTCGGCCCTACAAAAGCCGCACTGAGCATCCTCTACATCTTCTGACTCCATCCAGCAAGCAACACTCATGAAACGCAACATAGTAATTGCAGCCCTGATGAGCTGCGCAGCAACCACTGCATATTCCGCAATCGTGAACAATGCCGACGCCGTCCGCGCCCTACGCATCGACACGGGCAAGGTGGGCGACCGCATGCACCTGCAGATGGTGCTTGACTTCGATTCGCTCAACATCGAGTCGAACCGCCGCATCATCTTCACTCCCCTGCTCATCGGCGAGAACCCGACAGATACAGTGACATTCAGCGAAGTGATGGTGAACGGACGCCGCCAGCACATCTCCTACGAGCGCACACCCGAAGGATTCACCGGCACGGAGCTGCGGCGCGTGAACGGCACCGAACAGCGGCTGAGCTACAGTGATTCGGTGCCCTACGAGGAATGGATGCAGTATGCCACGCTCTATCTGGTCAACGACCTCTGCGGATGCGGCAATGTGCTCGACCGAGGGCGCCGCGAACTTGCCGTGATCGACCACCGCCCTGCGCCCGAACCGGTGTTCCAGCCTCTCACATGCTTTGTAACCCCGGCTGTGGAGGCCGTGAAGATGCGCAGCGAACGCGGAAGCGCATTCATCGACTTTGTGGTGAACCGCACCGAGATACGCCCCGACTACCGCAACAACACCTCCGAACTGCAGAAAATCACCTCGACCATCGACCTTGTGAAAAATGACCCCAACGTGTCGATTACAACGATAAAAATCCACGGATATGCTTCGCCCGAAGGCACATACGCCAGCAACCGCCGGCTGGCCGAAGGGCGTGCGGCATCGCTTGCCGATTATGTAAACCGCCTTTACAGCTTCCCGGCCGGAACCATGCAGGTGGAATCAACCCCCGAGGACTGGGACGGACTGCGCCGCTACGTGGCCGACTCGCTCCAGCTCGACCACAAGGATGAGATTCTTGCCATAATCAATGACAACGCCATTGCACCCGATGCCCGCGAATGGCGCATGAAATCGCGCTATCCGCAACAGTACAGGATGCTGCTGGCCGAGGTATATCCCGCACTGCGGCATTCCGACTACGAGGTGGACTATGTGGTTCGCCCGTTCAATCTGGAGGAGGCACGCCAGATGCTCAAGGAGAATCCACGCATGCTCAGCCTGCACGAGATGTTCATGGTGGCACAGAGCTACGAACCGGGCAGCCCCGACTATAACGAGGTGTTCGAGGTGGCCGTACGCCTCTTCCCCTCCGATCCCGTGGCCAACCTCAACGCCGCCATCACGGCCTTCAACCGCCACGACATCCCCGCCGCCGAGCGCTATCTGGCCAAAGCCGGCAACCAGCCGCAGGCCGATGAAGTGCGCCGTGCCATCGAGGCATCAAAAACCGATGCTGAATAAGGCTCTTACAGAG
>DBFWRP010000506.1:0-4678 GCA_048222005.1 Muribaculaceae bacterium
ATCGTGGACGCCCACCCCGAACTCCAGCTTCAGGAATGGGGCGCAGCATTCGTGGAGGCCGACCCCGCACAGATCGGTATGGCCGGATCGCCCACAAAGGTAAAGGCCATCGAGAACGTGGTGTTCACCGCCAAAGAAAACCTCTGCCTTGACAACAACGACGAGCAGATAGAAAACCTTGTGAAAGAGCTCATCGCCAACCACACAATCGGCTGATAAAATCCACATAACGAACCAACACATCATGCAAGATCAGAATAATCTCATCGTATATTGCGAGTTTGAGGATGGCAAAGTGGCCGATGTGAGCCTCGAACTCCTCACCAAAGGGCGTCAGCTCGCCACCGAGCTGGGCGTGAAACTCGAAGCGCTGGTAATCGGCGACAACCTCGACGGCGTGGAAAACCAGGTTTTCCCCTACGGTGCCGACGTGGTTTACAAATTGGCCGACCAACGCCTCTATCCCTACACCTCCAATCCGCACGCAGCAGTGCTCATCAACCTGTTCAAGGAAATCAAGCCCCAGATCTGCCTCATGGGCGCCACCTGCATCGGCCGTGACCTTGGTCCCCGCGTTTCGTCAAGCCTTCACTCGGGTCTGACAGCCGACTGCACATCGCTCGTAATCGGCGACCACACCGATCCCAAGACAGGCAAGGAATACAAGAACCTGCTCTATCAGATCCGTCCCGCATTCGGCGGCAACATCGTAGCCACCATCGTCAACCCCGACTGCCGTCCGCAGATGGCTACCGTGCGCGAAGGCGTGATGAAGAAAGAGGTGTTCAACCCCGAACACAAAGGCGAAGTCATCAACCTCGATCCCGCTAAATATGTGGCCGACACAGATTTCGTTGTCGAGATCATCGACCGCCACATCGAGAAGTCGAAAATCAACATCAAGAACGCCCCCATCATCGTGGCCGGCGGTTACGGTGTGGGCAGCAAGGAAGGTTTCGACCTCCTGTTCCAGCTTGCCGATGTTCTCGGCGCCGAAGTGGGTGCCACCCGTGCAGCCGTCGATGCCGGTTTCACCGAGCATGCACGCCAGATCGGTCAGACTGGTGTGACCGTGCGTCCCAAACTCTACATCGCCTGCGGTATCTCCGGACAGATCCAGCACATCGCCGGCATGAAGGACAGCTCTATCATCATCTCCATCAACAACGACCACAACGCCCCCATCAACACCATTGCCGACTACGTGATCACCGGCAACCTGGAGGAAGTGGTGCCCAAACTCATCAAATATTACAAGAAAAACTCCAAGTAATCCTCTTTACTCTCCTACCTCATGAAACGGATTCTCTTTATCGCCGCTCTCGCCTTGGCTGCATGGAGCACGCTGAGTGCACAGGCGTTGAAACCGGTCAAACCTGACTTCGATGCATATGTGTCGCTGCTGCAGGCCGATGGTTACGAAGTGCAGAGCTACGACCTCTCGGCATTGTCGGACAGCACCTACTCCTTCATGCTTATAATCAGGGAATATGAGAATGGGAAGATGATTCACGACGGGTATGAACGGTTTATTTATCCCCTGCGCAACCGCAATATGCTCAGCCGTTTTTCGGAAGAAGACCAGAAAACGGTGAAGCCGGAGGATATGGCCGATGCTGCCCGGGGAATCTTCTCTTTGGGGACAAGACTGAATCTTGGGCTATCGCCTCTTAACGACTCCACACTGCATGTGAGCATGGAAATCCCGGAAATCGGGGCAGCCTACCAGCAGATTTCTCTGCGTCCGCAGGCGCATCCCAAAACCGAAACCATCCAGCACAACTACAGCAACCGCCCGTTCACGGCGCCTGTATTCCAATCCGGTACATTCATCCCTCTGATGTTTGTCGGCGCAGCTTGGTACGACCCTCAGATTGAAATGTTCCGATTCTGCGGTGAAAACGAAATCACACCGGACCTTTCACAGGGAATTGTGTCGCATGTGCCGCACTTCTACGTAATCGGAGTCGAGACAAAAAAAGAACAAGAAAAATAACTTAACACAATGGCTAATTTTTATACAGACAATCCCGATCTGAAGCTCCATCTCCAGCATCCGCTGATGAAGAAGATTGTGGCTCTCAAAGAACGTGATTTCACCGAAGCTGAGAAATTCGACTATGCCCCCCTCGACTTCGAGGACGCGATGGACAACTACGACCGCGTGCTTGAAATCGTGGGCGACCTCTGCGGCACAACCATAGCCGACAACGCCGAAGGCGTGGACCACGACGGTCCCACCGTGGCCAACGGCCGTGTCACCTATGCCGAGGGCACACAGCAGAACCTTGAAGCCTGCCGCAAGGCCGGCCTGATGGGTATGGCAATGCCCCGCCGTTTCGGAGGCCTGAACTTCCCTATCACCCCCTACATCATGGCCGCCGACATCGTAAGCCGTGCCGACACCGGTTTTGAAAACCTGTGGGGTCTGCAGGACTGCGCCGAAACCCTCTATGAATTCGGCTCCGACGACCAGCGCGCACGCTTCATCCCGCGTGTCTGCGCAGGCGAGACCATGTCGATGGACCTCACCGAACCCGACGCCGGCTCCGATCTCCAGAGCGTGATGCTCAAAGCCACCGAACAGCCCGACGGCACATGGCTGCTCAACGGTGTGAAGCGCTTCATCACCAACGGCGACGCCGACATCCATCTGGTGCTCGCCCGCTCGGAAGAGGGCACCAAGGACGGCCGCGGCCTCTCGATGTTCATCTACGACAAGCGTCAGGGTGGCGTGAACGTGCGCCGCATCGAGAACAAACTCGGTATCAAAGGCTCGCCCACATGCGAACTTGTCTATAAAAACGCCAAGGCTGAACTTTGCGGTTCGCGCCGCATGGGTCTCATCAAATATGTGATGGCCCTCATGAACGGTGCCCGTCTGGGCATCGCCGCACAGAGTGTCGGCGTGAGCGAAATCGCCTACCGCGAGGCTCTGGCATATGCCACCGACCGCAAGCAGTTCGGCAAAGCCATCATCGAGTTCCCCGCTGTGGAGGATATTCTCGCCACAATGAAGGCCAAGCTCGACGCATCGCGCTGCCTCCTTTACGAGACCGCACGCTACGTGGATCTCTACAAGGCTTACGAGGATATCGCACGCGACCGCGCACTCACTCCCGACGAGCGCAAGGAGATGAAGCTCTACAACAAGCTCGCCGACGCCTGCACTCCGCTGGCCAAGGGCCTGTCAAGCGAATACTGCAACCAGAACGCCTACGACTGCATCCAGATTCACGGCGGTTCGGGCTTCATGAAGGATTATGCCTGCGAACGCATCTACCGCGACGCCCGCATCACCTCCATCTACGAAGGCACAACACAGCTTCAGGTTGTGGCAGCCATCCGCCACGTCTTTACCGGCACATACTCGCAGCTCATCGCCAACTACGCCGAAATGCCCGTATCCGACGAGCTGAAAGCACAGAAAGCCGTTGTCGACGGTCTCGTTGCAAAATATGAGGAAGCCGTCAAGGCCGTTCACGAAACCAACGATCCCGCCTATACCGACTTCATGGCACGCCATCTGGTCGAGATGGCCGGCGACCTGGTAATGAGCTATCTCCTCATCACCGACGCATCGCGCTACGAGAGCGAATCGCTCACACGCAGCGCCAAGGTGTATGTGAACCTCGCTGCTGCCGATGTGGCCAAGCACACCACTTTCATCGCCACTGTGAAACCCGCCGATATGCCCCTCTACAACGCATAACGCCGGGACAGCAGCATAGCAACCCAACAGCCGGGGCGGCGCGCCAGATGTGGTGCACCGCCCCGGTTGTTTTAATTTAAATTAGACGCTGTTCGCGTGATAGGGATTTAATTCAGACGCTGTTGGCTGTTTGCATGCGTGAATGCTCAGAGATTGGAATATGCCGGCGAGAATGTGTCGCCCAGCGAGGGGTCTCCAGTCGACAGGCCTTTCCGCAGCCATCGCTCACGCTGCTCCGAGGTGCCGTGGTTGAACGAATCGGGCACCGCGTAACCCCGGGCTTTTTTCTGCAGATAGTCGTCGCCGATTTTCGAGGCCGCATCAAGCGCCTCCTCGATGTCGCCGGCCTCGAGCGAATTGAAACGCCGGTTGTCGTTGTTTGCCCAGACCCCGGCATAAAAATCGGCCTGCAGTTCCAGACGCACACTGATGCGGTTGGCCTCTTTTTCGCTCACACGCCCCATCTGCTCATGGGCCTGGTCGAGCGTGCCGAGCAGATGCTGCACATGATGCCCCACCTCGTGCGCAATCACATAGGCATAGGCGAAATCGCCGTCGGCACCGAGCTGCCGCCTCATATCCTTGAAAAAGGCGAGGTCGAGATAAACACTCTCGTCGGCCGAACAATAGAAGGGACCTGTCTGCGAAGTGGCGCCTCCGCAACCGCTCTGCACTGCATCGGTGAACAGCACCAGCTTGGGCGGCCGGTAGGTCAGGCCGTTCTGCTTGAAAATCTCGCCCCACACATCCTCCGTTCCCGCAAGAATCTGCCTGGCAAACACAGCCAGCTCCTCATCCTCGGCCGAAGGTGTATAGGTCTGTTCTGTGGCACCGCCCGAAAGGAGTGCTCCGCCCTGATTGATAAGCACCTCAAGCGGATTTCCACCCGAAATCCATGCGAAAACCGCTGCCACAATGACAGCCACAATCCCGCCACCGGCAAGTGTGCCACCGCCCAGGCGTCGT
>DBFWRP010000507.1:0-2117 GCA_048222005.1 Muribaculaceae bacterium
AGCAAAAACAACAACCACAAAAGCGTTTTCCCCGCAAAACACTCACAGGTTTTTCCAGCGATTTTGTGAAAAACAAAAACCGTCTTGCAGGTGGTTGGCCTCACTGCGTGACACCAACCACCATCCCCAGTGTTTTTTTCCGTGCCGTCGTCAATCACAAAATCGGAACCCCGGAGGGGCCCCCGCGATTTTCTGTTTGACGAGTTCGGGAACAGTGAGCGGGACGCCGAATTTTTTTTCGCGTGCCGTGAAGCGTTGGCGGGGTGTCGGGGCGAAGCCCTGACCAGGTGGTAATCGGATGGCTGTGCGTGCGCGGTTATACGATTACACATCCTGTCCCGATTTCTGCGGGTTTGTGTCACCGGAACACTGGCGCAATGTCGGCAGTTTTTGCGCCGCGCCGCCCTCCACGTAAGCGCACAGTTCTGGCAACCGGACAGCAAATCATTCTGCCGTTTTCGTGCCGCAGCTGTTCCGCGCGATCGACAAACTGGCAGTCGGGGAATCTCACGAAGTGCGCACTCATACAAACTACACTTCGTTTCGTTTGTCGTGCGGTCTGCGACGCTCAAAAAACCGAGAAACGGCGGGAATTTTCGGGACAGGATGTGGGAATGTCGGACCGCGCACGCTCGCTCAGACATTCCCCACCTGGTCAGGGCTTCGCCCCGACACCCCGCTAGCCTGATTCAGTTTTATCTTTCGTCGGTGAGCGACGGTACTTTCTGACCTCGGTTTTCCACTCGAACGCGATTCGTGAACCGTCATCGTCGCCCTCGGAAATATCATCCCCGATCACCATGTCGGCGTCGGTTTCCTGATCGAGTTTCAACACGTCTTTGAGTGCGCCGCCGGTCGCCACAAAGCGGCGCTTGTGCGTCTGGCGGGTCAGTTCGAGGAACCATTCAGGATCGGCCACCATGTCAGCCGGCTTCGTGGAATATTTCAGGGTTTCGGCCACTGCGCCGCGCACCAGTTCAGCGGTCGCGCAGGCTAAGGACTCGCCATCCTTCGGCTTGCGGGGTTTCACTGCCCGGACATCAACATTCGGGTCATAATCAACCCGCAGGCACTCCCGCCATAGCTCAACCCAGCGTTCATGCCTGACGTAACTTTTCCCATTTAGCATGCCAGGAGGAGCCATCATCAAGGTATGGAAGTGCGGGTGTGCGCTGCCGTCGCTGCCGCGGGTAACTTCCGTTGTGCGGATCCAGCCCTGAACAGGCAGGAACTCCTTGCGAACCTTCATACGCTGAAAAGCTGCATTCATCCGGTTCAGCATCTCGCCCAGTTCCCCAATCGCACAGTTGCGCACGGTCAGGGTCAGGAACATCCAGCGGGCATCGGGATAATCCGCCACGATACGCGGCAGGGACTGGTAGAAACGGGCTTGCCACATCAGGGAGCGCCTCCACTGGCAGACAGGACAGTGCCGGACACGGCAGAAATGTGCCTCACGCAGCCTCAGACGCGTTTCTCCGGTTTCCTTGAGGGTAGACCACCCGAAACGCAGTAAACCGCCACAGGAGGCCATACGAGCCCCGTAGCGCTCATATTCGGCCGCAAGCAGGTAAATCCCTCCCACGTCGTCAGAAACGCTTCTGTGTGCGTCCCAGGGCGCATCAGAGGGGGAATAATCAGTGAGGTACTGGAGTTTAGGGTTTTTCATGCGCACCACCCGATTGTGGGCGATGGCTCATCTGACGTGTTATCATTGCCATATCACCTGTGTTGTCGTGTCACTAATTCGAATTTCTACAGGTGGTCACACCCCCGAACGATGCCCGTCGTTGCGGGGGTCACTTTTAACGCAACCACTCCCGACAGAATAACGCCAAAACCATTTTCCGACAAATCCCCCCTCAGGCCTTGCGGGACAAGGGCTGGAGGCCAATTTGAATCCTAGAGTTATCCCTTAAGTATAAATACAAGGAACGCGCGCGAGATTTGCTCAAAATCTGAGCTGATTTTCGGACAGCAAAAACAACAACCACAAAAGCGTTTTCCCCGCAAAACACTCACAGGTTTTTCCAGCGATTTTGTGAAAAACAAAAACCGTCTTGCAGGTGGTTGGCCTCACTGCGTGACACCAACCACCATCCCCAGTGTTTTTTTCC
>DBFWRP010000508.1:0-2785 GCA_048222005.1 Muribaculaceae bacterium
AGGAGGCCGTCGCCGTTGGGGCTGATAGCGTTGCGATCTGCAAGATAGTACTCATACAGAGCGGGCTTTTCGTCTTCTTTGCTGAAGAAGGGGATTTCGCCGAGCCGCTGGAGCTTCTGGCTGCCCTTCTTGAAGCCGACGGTGTTGGCGTAGTTGTTGGAGTTGAAGGGATATTGCTCATAGTAATATCCGCGGTCAACGGTTGCTGCATAGTTCCAGTCGCCGTAGTAGGTGAGGAACGGGATGGTGAGGCTTACGCCGTCAGCTTCGGAAACGGGCATCAGCTCGATGTAACCGTTTACGATTGCGCCGGAGGTGTAGTACTCATCAAGGTATTCTTTGCAGTTGTCGGTCAGGTTGAGAGTTACGGTGACTTCGGTTTCGCCGCCTGCGGGGACGGTAACAACGTCGGGCTTGTCAACTCTTACATAACCTGCGGAGGTGTAAGTGGGTTCCGCAAGCTCCATTGCAACGCGCACTGCAAGGAGAGCGTCTGCGATTTCTACAACGCCGTTGCCGTTTACGTCGCAAACAGTTTCGTCGTAGGATTCGAGTTCGAGAGCATGACGTGCAATTTTAACAGCGTCTGCAATTTCAACGGTGCCGTTGCCGTTTACGTCGCCGAGGAGGACTTCGTCGCCTTCAGCAGCGATATCCCAGCTTTCGCCGGTGTAAATGATGACGGGGAGTTCCTGAGCTTCGTCCATGTAGCCGAGCAGACCGATGTCTTCAAGGAGGACGGAAGGATCGATGGTGTAGTTAAGAGCAGTGGTGCCGAAGTTATGAACGGTGAAGGTGAGGGTGTAAACACCGGTCTTCTCGGGATCGTCGCCGAGTTCAAGCTTCGGACGGTTGCTGTAGGTACCTTCTGCGGTGAGGTATGCCTTGGTGGTAACAGCCTTTGCAAGGTTCATTTCGCCTGCGCCCTGATCCATAACGGCAGCATAGGTGCCGCCTGCTTCGATAACGGGGGTTGCGGTGCTCATGAGGATGCGATCGACCATTGCCTGACGCTCCCTGGTGCTGAGACCGGGGAAGTTGTCCTCAACATACTGAGTTACGATTGCCATACCGCCTGCAACATGGGGAGTTGCCATGGAGGTGCCGTCCCATGCCTGGTAGAGAGCACCGGAGATGCTGGGATCGGTTGCGGAGTAGATCTGGCCGCCGGGGGCGGTGATCTCGGGCTTGATGCCGAAGGTGGCAGTTACACCGCGGCTGGAGAAGTCGGAAGGCATGTTGCCGCCGACAGAATCGGAAATGCCCATTTCGTTGCCGACAAATGCGTGCTTATCGGATGCTGCCGCAAGAGCTGCACCTGCTTCTTTGCTGATGAAGACATGGGGGATATGGCCGCCTTCGTAAGCAACCATGTTAACCGCGTCGTCCTGGTTGTTGTAAACAACACAGGCAACCGCACCGGCAGCTTCTGCGTTTGCAGCCTTGTCGGTGAAGTTGATTTCGCCGCGCTGTACGAGAGCGATCTTGCCCTGTACGTTGACCTGTGCGAAATCTTCAACGGTGCCGACGCCGGGAACCATAACGTATTCAACGGTCTGTCCGCCGAGAGCCTGACGCATCTTAACGGGGTTGTCTGCGTTTTCGGTGTAGCCGTAGTTAACGCCTTCAACGCTGATGTAGTAACCCTGGGTCTTGCTGTTCTTTACGGAAGCAACGGAGAGACTTGCGGGCCAGGTGGAGGGGGAACCTACAACACCGTAATCGGGGTTGGAAACGAGGTTGTAGCCGTCGTTACCCCAGGTGCCGGTGGTGATGTCGCTGCTGCCCCATGCGTTGTTCATGGAAGCATCGTAGTCGTTGCCGGCTGCCATTGCAAAGTTAACGCCGAGAGCGGTTACGCGCTCGAAAACTTCTGCATAGGAAGCGTCATAGTAGCTTTCCTGACCGCAGGGAGAACCGAGGGACAGGTTTGCGGAATCAACGCCGAGAACCGCGCAGTCTTCAACTGCAAGGATGATGGTGGACCAGCTTGCGCCGCCGGTGGGTGCGAAGACCTGCATTGCTGCGAGCTGTGCATCCTTTGCAACGCCCTGGATCTCGCCGCCGTTACCTGCTGCGATACCTGCAACGTGGGTGCCGTGGTCACTGGACCTATGGCTTACGTCTGCATTGTTGCCGTAGTAGTTCCAACGGAAGGGGATCTTGCCGCTGACATAGATGCTGTTGACGTTCATCTGGGAACCGGAGCCCTGGAGCTCGCCGCTTGCGATGATGGAAGCAATGTTGTCGCGGGTGAACTTTACGTTGGAAGGTTCAACGGAGAAAGCGGGGTGGTCGACTTTGCAGCCGGTGTCGAGGATAGCAACAACGGTGCCCTCACCGGAGTAGTCGAGAGCCCATGCATCAACAGCGCCGACCTGGGTGGTGGTGTTGAAGAGGTTGGGGCTTTCCCATTCCATATCAACGAATGCACGAACACCGTCGAGCTTGTTGATCTCGTCGATGAGGCGATATTCGCCTTCGAATGCGAAACCGTTGAACACAACGGAGTAGTTGTGCTTAATAACGATTTCGGTGCCGAGCTTTTCGTTGATCATAGCGGCTGCGGTCTTGTGGGAAGCGTTGAGCTGCTCACGATACTCGCCTGCTGCTTTGAGATCTTCGCAAACCTCCGCTGCGGGAGCGGCTTCGAGTTCGACCAGAATGGTAACGATATCCTCGGGATTGCGCTGTTCCTTGACTGCAACGTCCGCAGTCATATCGATGCCGCTGTTCCTGATGCGGGAAACATCAACGGAAGCGGTTTCGCGGGCCTGAAGGGTGC
>DBFWRP010000509.1:0-1118 GCA_048222005.1 Muribaculaceae bacterium
ACCTATGGCGGTGCGGGGACGCTGATTGTCAATGTGAGGTGCACCGGCGCTGTAACCTTCCAGTGGTACAAGGTGGAGGACGGCAAAGAGACAGCCGTTGGCAGCGCGACAACAAAGAATCAATTTGATCTTTCTGCGCAAAAGCTGTCCGCAGGCCGGCACACCTTCCGATTTTCGGCCACCTGTGACGGCTACGAGAAGATGAGCGGGGATATTGCTGTGACGGTACAAAAGGCCAACATCAGCTCAAGTCTTATCACGCCTCCCACAGCGCAGGAAAACCTGACCTATACCGGACAGGAGCAGGCGCTGATTACCGCGGGCAGCGTAGCGAACTATGGCACTATGCAGTACAGCCTGACCGAGAACGGTACATACAGTCATGACATCCCTACCGGCACCGATGCCGGAACGTATACCGTGTGGTATCGGGTGATTGGCGATGCAAACCACAACGATACCGCACCCGCCAGCGTGGCGGTCAGTATTGGAAAGAAACCGCTGACGATCACCAAGGTAGCGTGTGCGGACAAGATCTACGACGGCACGACAACCGTGGAACCCACCAGCGTGATCTTCGACAACATGACCTTGAACCGAGGCACAGACTACACCGTGACCGCCAGATTTGACGATGCCAGTGTGGGCAACGGCAAGAACGTCACTGCCACAGTGACCCTGATCGGACCGGCAGCGAAGAATTACGCCCTGGAGCAGAGTAGCTTCATGACCACTGGCAGCATCACCAAGGCCGCTGCGCCTGACTTCACCAAGGAAACTGCGCTCGTCATTGTAAACGGCCACGAAAAGACCTACACTGTGGCGCTCCCCACTCTGCCCCCGCTAGAAACGCCCAAAGAGTATGGTGCACTCACCTATGAGATCAGCGAAATCAAACTGGATGGCCGCTACTACACCAGCGGCGCGAAGGTGGAAAACGGCAAGCTGACCCTGCCGATTCAGAAAAATGACGTGAAAACCACCGGCTCTGTGGGTACAGTGACCGTGGTAATCAAGAGCACGAACTATGAGGACATCACGCTGACCGTCAACGTCAATGCCACCGACAAGCTTGTCCCCACTGTTACGGCACCTACGGCAAACGCCCTGACCTACAA
>DBFWRP010000051.1:0-4017 GCA_048222005.1 Muribaculaceae bacterium
AATACACATACTACTGATACTCAACATATTCCATAAATTAACACTTTTTCGTTGAAGTGAAAATTTCAATCTCAAATTAAAAAATAGTGTTAACGCCTTTTTTTTCGTACCTTTGTAGCCTTGAAACGGGCGGCATACACATGCCGGCGGCACATCAGACCTTCCTAACCGTATGCCGGTTCCAATCAACCGACCAATCTCACACACTAAATAAAAAAGCAACAAGAATGAAAGCATTTGTTTTCCCCGGTCAGGGCGCACAGTTCGTAGGCATGGGCAAAGACCTCTACGAATCAAACGCTACCGCCCACGACCTTTTTGAAAAAGCAAACGATATTCTCGGATTCCGCATCACCGACCTGATGTTCAACGGCACAGAGGATGACCTCAAACAGACACGCGTCACACAGCCTGCCGTGTTCCTTCACTCCGTGATCCTGGCCAAAACCATGGGCGAGGAATTTGCCCCCGATATGGTGGCCGGCCACTCGCTCGGTGAACTTTCGGCTCTCACCGCCGCCGGCGCACTCTCGTTCGAGGATGGCCTGCGTCTGGTTAGCGCCCGCGCACAGGCCATGCAGAAAGCATGCGAAATCAAGCCCTCCACCATGGCCGCAATCATCGCGCTGCCCGACGAAAAGGTAGAGGAAATTTGCGCCGCCACTCCCGGAGTTGTCGTTGCAGCCAACTACAACTGCCCCGGACAGGTGGTTATCTCGGGCGAAATCGAAGCCATCAACGCTGCCTGCGAAGCTGCAAAGGCTGCCGGAGCAAAACGTGCGCTCCCCCTCAAGGTGGGCGGTGCCTTCCACTCCCCCCTCATGGAGCCTGCACGTGCCGAACTGGCCGAAGCAATCGAGGCAACAGAGTTCCACACCCCCGTATGCCCCGTTTACCAGAACGTGGATGCCAAGGCACACACCAATCCCGCTGAAATCAAAGCCAACCTCGTTGCACAGCTCACAGCCCCCGTTCGCTGGACACAGAGCGTGCTGAATATGGTGGCCGACGGTGCCGACCACTTTACCGAAGTAGGTCCCGGCAAGGTGCTCCAGGGTCTTGTTTCGAAAATCAGCCGCGAGGCCACAGTAGAAGGACGCCAGTAATCCACCACCGTACAGAACGGTTCAATCCGCAAAACAACAATGCGGGGTGTCAGACGGACAAACGTCGACACCCCGCATTATTTTTTTAGGCATCAAAGCCCTCAATCGTAGCCGAGATTATTATGAAGTTTCTGCTGACGACGGCGGATGGCCTTGGTAAGAAGCAGATTCACCACAGCCCAGACCACAATGTCGGCGACAAGCACCACCAAAACGCTCACCACATGCGACAGCAGGATATTGAACGTGATGAACAGCACCGATGTGATCAGGATGATAATCATGGCCAAACGCGTGGGAAGCCCGAGAGCAAGCAGCTTGTGGTGGATGTGGACACGGTCGGGCATGAACGGACTGTGACCACGAACTATGCGGTGCACAAACACCCGGAGCACATCCAGACAAGGCAATGCCAGCGGCGAAAACGCCACCACGAGCACATTGGCCGAGAACAGATTGTCGTCGTGCACGCGGGTGAACATCATGGCCAGATAGGACAGCAGGATGCCGATGGTCAACGCGCCGGTGTCGCCCATGAAAATCTTTTTCTGCTTCTCAGGATTGCCGAACACGTTGTAATAAAAGAACGGCACCAGAGTGCCCAGGCCAGCAAAGGATATTATAGCCAGCCTTCCGTAATGGAGCGACATGAAGGCAAAGCCGTAAAAGCCCATCGCAATGGCACTAAGACCCGATGCCAGGCCATCGATACCGTCGATAAGGTTTATCGCATTGGTTATGTAGACAATCAGGATTACACTGACCGTCAGCGAGAACCAGAACGGCAACACTGTCAGCCCCATGAATCCGAAGAACGACATTATCCGGGCACCGCCTGCGGCCAGCAGCAACGCCGCAATCAGCTGAACAACGAATTTCGCCCTGTACTGCACGCCGACCAAATCATCGGCAATGCCAACCAGATACATCATCATCAGAGCGCAAAGCCCGAAACAAGTGCTGAGCAGCAGCACATTCCATTGCGAACTAAGCAGAGTGCTGACTAACAGCGGGCCTGAAGCAAAAAGAGCCTCACAGCCTAAAACAAGGCACAATGACAAGATAATCGACGGCATGAACGCAATACCACCGAGTCGCGGCACCGTGGCCCTGTGAATCTTACGCGCATCTGGCACATCGAAAAGTTTTTTGCGGAATGCAATCAGCAGTATCTGAGGAATGATGATACCCGCCATTACCAGACTTATCAAAAATGCGGCGATGCAGTCTAATGTCCAATTCATACAGTTTAGATAAAGTCTTTTTTATAAATACAAGGCCGGACTGATATTTGTTTATGATTGTATGCAAAGTAACAGCTCGGTAGTATTTGAGCATGTGATGTTTTACTGGTCAGACCTCGGTTATAAATATTATGAAACGCATCGGCAACCTGCCGATATGCAAAGATAGCAAATTCTGTCCCAATGCGCAACACTCACACAATATTATAAAGTCTGGAACGTTGCTGCCGGACATATCAGCCCGTTCAGAATGCCGACGCCTTCAGCTGAAGGGCCGTGCGTTCCGACAGTCCGAACAACAGGTTCATGCAGTGCACGGCAGTGCCTGCAGCACCCTTGAGCAGGTTGTCGGTCACAGTGGTCACACGAAGCACAGGATGCCCGGCCGAGACTCCGCTCAGGCGCGTGTCGCAGTATTCAAGCGAGACAAGGCACTTGTTCGTATTGGCCACATCGGCCACAGTAGGAACAAAATCCACCGGGAACGTAAACCCATGATCTTCATACGCCTCCTCAAACAGCCGGCGCACCTCACTGAGGGAAATCGAGCACGGCACATCCGCTACGGCCGTCACACCACGCGACACGGCACAGTCGCGACTGAGATTGACCTGCAGCGAAACTGCAAACGACGGCTGAATCATCCGCATGCAGGCCGACACCTCGGCGGCCGCCGCCTCGGCATCAGGACGGTGCTCGTTGGGCGCCACAGGATCCAGACGCGTCGACTCGCCGTAGCTCGACTGCACGGGAATCTGCTCCGCGGCCGGCTCGCTGTCGGCGGCGGCCATTGTCACACTCACCTGGATGCCCGAATCGGAAAGCAGATTGTTTTTGGCCAAAGGAAACA
The DNA here is from genome assembly GCA_048222005.1 of Muribaculaceae bacterium. GTDB lineage: Bacteria > Bacteroidota > Bacteroidia > Bacteroidales > Muribaculaceae > UBA7173. The sequence continues at coordinate 3,201 of DBFWRP010000051.1, forward strand.
GAGCCGGCTCAATGGCCGATGCTATCACCGACGGAATCGATGCCCTGGTTGCCCCGCGCACCAACGCCTTGCGGTTGAACTCCGGGAAACCGTAGACCATGTCCATCGACCCGTCGCGGAACGCGCCGGTAAGATCGATAACCCTGAGGCCACATTCCCGTGCCTCGGCATCATTGAGCTGCATCCATTTACGCGCCATCCAAGGCTCTCCGCAAAGAAACACGACCTCATGTCCGGCGCAATCAAGCGTGGCACTTACAGTCATTTCTATGTCGCCCACAAGCCCACGGTGCATTGAGGCCACATCCCTGCCGGCCTCACACTCCGAAGCCACTGTCCTGAGCGACACATCGGGATGATTTATCAATATCCTGATCAATTCGCCGGCGGCGGCTGTCTCCGCGCCGAGAATTCCAACCTTTATCATGGGGTTTAAATTTTCAGTTATCTATTATGTGCAAAAGTAAGCAATAATTGACTAATTAACAACTGCGGCCTGTGCACTCCATTACATCCAGCAGGGAACTCTGCCCCGCACGCAGCCCGGGAGCTTAAAATCAGGCGACAAAAATAACTGAAGGGATGTCATCACGACATCCCTTCAGTTTTATCTTTAACCTTAAATCTAATACCATGAAAAAACACAGTGCAAATATAGTAATTATACCTACAAAACATCATCACGACGGATTTGTTCGGGTTTAGCGGCAAATTAACGTTGTTTAACATTAACCCGTGACATTTTGCTAATCTTTTATCGTAAATTTATGAAAATTTTCAAGAGAAATCAGGCCGATAGTGCTCGAACCTACCAAAC
>DBFWRP010000510.1:0-1046 GCA_048222005.1 Muribaculaceae bacterium
CTTGCGCGCCGCCAATTACCGTCTTCATGCCAGTTGCCCGTGACCACTCCATTTTCTCCGGCCTGCTTGTCATCCCACACGAGATATTCGGGCACTACCTTCATTGTCACCGGGAACGAGCCCCAACAACTGGTCGTGGCCTCTCCACCACCGGTCTTTTCCTCGAAATGCACGATAAAAGTATAATAGAATCCCTCACGTGGAGCAAAGGTGAACGTAGTCCCATCCGCCAGTTGCTGTTCATCCAAGAAGAATCCAAGGTCGGCATGGTTGTCAAAGCCTCCCCCTACCTCATACTCTTCGCCTACGAGAGCCGACAACTTCCCGATAGGTAGCATGAATTCGTTAAAGTTTTCAGGCGTGGTGTTGGCAAAGTAACGTTCATACTGTGGGTCATCCGTGTCTACGAGATACACCTGCGTATAATCCACCTCGTCCGTACCCGGATTATAGTCTATCAAGCCCAACCGATCCACACCGTCGCTCACGTAGGAAGCATCGCGCAAATCTATCCGGAGCTTGTTCGTATTCTGCCCTCCGTCGCATTTCACCCGCTTTATCTGGTCCAGCCCGATACGCAAGGCCGGGTTGTAACCGGCCGGATAGTCCATGATATGGTTAAAGCCGGCATACAGCGTCGGGGCCTTTCCGTTGGCATGCAATTCCAAAGGCACGTAGCTCGTACAGACCCTTGTCCATTGTTCATCGGTAATGCCTGCTTCCGCAGGAGGGAAATCCTTATGTATGGGATACACCACCAACTGCAAGCCCGTCTCCAATATCCGGATGTCCAAGTTCTCGCGGTGCAAGACGAGCGGATGGTTCAGGCCGCCCGCATCGCCTTCCACGGTCAGGTAATGGCGGATGAGGTCGATATCCTCCTGCGTCAGTTCCGGCGTACCCGCATCCCCATCTGCTGGTTGAGGCACCACGCCCTCCAAGGTCTCCGCATCGGGATAATGCCCGCGGAAATGCGCCAACGCAACATATAAAGACACATTGCCATACTCCATGTTGCCTGTCGTGAATTCATCCTCCGTTCCGAA
>DBFWRP010000511.1:0-7919 GCA_048222005.1 Muribaculaceae bacterium
GTATGGTCTCGGCTATGGGCGGCCTTCTGTTCGGTTACGACTGGGTTGGTATCGGTGGTGCCAAGCCGTTCTACGAAGTGTTCTTCGGTATCGCCGATTCACCCGAGAAGCAGGGTCTGGCCATGAGCATCGCACTTGCAGGGTGCCTTGTCGGAGCCATGGTGTCAGGCTCACTTGCCGACAGCCTCGGACGCAAACCGCTTCTCATCCTGTCGGCCTTCATCTTTCTGGCCACGGCCTACGCAACAGGTGCGTTCAACAGTTTCAACGCATTTCTGGCAGCCCGTTTCGTAGGGGGCATCGCCATCGGCATCGCCTCGGGCCTGTCGCCTATGTACATTGCCGAAGTGGCTCCCAGCCATATCCGCGGCAAACTTGTATCGCTCAATCAGCTCACAATCGTGCTCGGTATCCTTGGCGCACAGATTGTAAACTTTCTCATAGCCGAACCGATGCCCGCAGGCACAACCGTTCCGGCACCCGAATCATGGAACGTGCTCATGGGATGGCGCTGGATGTTCTGGAGCGCCGCATTCCCCGCAGCAGCCTTCCTGCTGCTCGCCCTGTTCATTCCTGAAAGTCCCCGCTGGCTCGCAATGCGCGGCCGTGAGCAGGAAGCCATGAAAACCCTCGAGAACATCGGCGGACATAAATATGCCGTTGCCGAACTTCAGGCCGTGGAAGCCGGACGCAAAGCTGCCGGACGCGAAAAGCAGGGCGGTCTGGGCATGCTTCTGAGCAAACCGTTCCGTCCGGTACTCATCATCGGCGTAATCATTGCGGTGTTCCAGCAGTGGTGCGGCACAAATGTGATTTTCAACTACGCACAGGAAATTTTCTCCGATGCCGGTTACGACCTTGGCGAAATGCTCTTCAACATTGTGCTCACGGGCATAACCAACGTGATTTTCACCTTCGTGGCCATCTATACCGTCGACCGTCTCGGACGCAAGAAGCTCATGCTGCTCGGTGCCGGTGGACTGGCTGTGATCTATGCCATCCTCGGAGCATGCTACTGGATGCACATCACCGGATTCTTCATGATTATCCTCGTTGTGGCTGCCATCGCATGCTATGCAATGACCCTCGGCCCCGTCACCTGGGTTCTCATCGCCGAAATCTTCCCCAACCGCGTGCGCGCCATCGCAGTGGCCACCTGCACATTCGCCCTGTGGGTAGGCTCGTTCACACTCACCTACTCGTTCCCGCTGCTCAACTCTTCGCTCGGAAGCTACGGCACCTTCTGGATTTATGCCGCCATATGCGCCCTCGGATTCGGTTTCTTTGCAGCACGCCTGCCCGAAACCAAAGGGAAGAGCCTCGAGGAACTGGAAAAGGAACTTGTACGCTCGGAAGAGGAGAAAATCACCTCCACCGATTTCTGATCACTGAGAAACTACTGAAACCATCAAGGAAAAATCACTCCATCACACTCAACCGGCATGAACTGCAAAGCATTCAGAATATTTTCACTCTCCGCACTGCTTGCCTGCGCCTCAGCGGTTTCCGGTCAGACCATTCAGCTTGATGGCGAATGGACTGCCACGCTGCCAGGAGAAAAGCCTCGCGCCATGCAGCTGCCCGGCACACTCGACATGGCAGGCATCGGACAGCCCGACACGCTGCAGCCAGCCATGACCAAGCCTCAGCTCCTGCGGCTCACACGCAAGCACAGCTACATAGGGCCGTGCACTTACTCCCGCTCCATCGACATCACGCCCGACATGGCCGGCAAACCGCTGCGCCTCACCATGGAGCGTGTGCTGTGGAAAAGCTCGCTCAAGGTCGACGGCAAACCCGTCGGGACTCCCGGCATGAGCCTCACCACACCCCATAGTTTCAACATCGCCCCACTTTCGGCCGGCACGCACAGGTTTGATATAACAATCGACAACAGCCGTCAGCACGACATCTCTGTCACCAACCTCTGCCATTCCTACACCAACGACACCCAAACCATGTGGAACGGTGTCCTCGGTAACTTCACTCTATCGGTAATCCCGGAGGTGGAACTGACAGCTATACGCATCACCCCCGACATCGCTACCGGCAACGTGACAGCCGACATAACCGTGACAAACGGCGCTGACGGCACAGCCAAACGAACAATCGCACTCGAAATTGTCGAGAAAAACACCGGACGCAAGGTAGCGGCCAACAAAGCCTCCTACCGCGCCCCCGCAGGAACCTCCACATTCTCCACTACTCTCCATCTCGACAATCCCACGCTCTGGAGCGAATTCTCTCCCGCTCTCTACGAACTGAAAGCCTCCACCACCGATTCTTCCGTAGCATCAACCTTCGGCATGCGCCGGGTGGAATCGGACGGCAAGCACCTCCGCGTAAACGGCAACAGGATTTTCCTGCGCGGCACCCTCGAATGCTGCATCTTCCCGCTCACTGGCGTGCCTCCCACCGACAAGGCCGGATGGCGCAAAGTGATGGAGACCGCACGCCAGTGGGGCTTCAACCACCTGCGTTTCCACTCCTGGTGCCCACCTGAAGCCGCATTCGCCGTGGCCGACAGCCTCGGGCTCTACCTGCAGGTGGAACTCCCCGTGTGGTCGCTCCACATCGGCGACGACCCTGCCACCATCAGCTTCCTCACAGACGAGTTCATGAACATGTCGCGAAGCTACGGCAACCACCCGTCGTGGATCATGTCGACCTGCGGCAACGAACTTCAGCACGATTTCAACCCGCTCAACAACCTCGTGGCGCTCATGAGGGAGCATGACCCCCGGCACCTCTATGCCGCATCGTCGTTCACATTCGAGAAGGGGCACGGCGGTCATGGCGAACCCCACGACCAGTTCCTTATCACCCAATGGACCGACGACGGATGGGTGCGCGGACAAGGCGTGTTCGATGAGGAGACCCCAGCGTTCAACCGCAACTACGCTTCGGCAATGGGTTGCGTGAAAGTCCCCCTCGTATCGCACGAAATAGGCCAGTATGCCGTGTATCCCAACCTCGGCGAGATTGAAAAATACACCGGCATTCTCGACCCCCTCAACTTTAAGGCCATCCGCAACGACCTGCAGGCCAAGGGCCTCATCGACCGCGCTCCGGCCTATCTCAATGCCACGGCACGCTTTGCCTACCGGCTCTATAAAGAGGAACTGGAACGCGCACTGAAAACTCCGGGATTCTCCGGCGTGCAGCTGCTCGGCATTCAGGATTTCCCCGGTCAGGGCACCGCGCTTGTCGGACTTATCGATGCCTTCTGGGACTCCAAAGGTGTGATCAGCGGCGATGAGTTCAGCAGTTTCAACGCCCCCGTAACCCCGTTGGCCGATTTCCCCAAGGCCATCTACACCTCCGGCGAACCGTTCTCGGCCGACATCAAGGTTGCCAACTACGGAGATTCCGACCTTAAAGGAAAGACACTGGAATGGACCCTGACAGCCACCGACGGCAAAACCATTTCGGGCACCATCGCCGCGCCAATGCTCGCCCAAGGCGAAGTGACACCCGCCGGCAACCTTACGGCAGCCCTCGATGCTTTCGCAGCCCCGTCAAAACTGACATTGAGCGTGCGCATTCCCGAAACCGGCATCCGTAACAGCTGGGACATCTGGGTATATCCCGAACTGACCGGAATTGACAATGGTGATATCGTGGTAACGTCGCTCGCCGACGAAGCCACTGCCGCCCTCGCTCTCGGCAAAAAAGTGCTCTTCCTCCCTGCGCCTGCCACGGTCAACGGCATCGAAAGCAAATTCCTCCCCGTGTTCTGGAGCCCTGTCCATTTCCCCAAACAGGCAGGAGGCATGGGAGTGATTGCCGACCCCTCACACCCCGCACTGGCCGGATTCCCCAACGACGGCCACAGCGACTGGCAATGGTGGCGCCCGGTGAAAAATGCCCGCACAATGCTGCTTGATTCCGTGACAGACTGCTCAACCGGGCAGCATATCGAACCCATTGTCGGCGCCATCGACAACTTCCTGCACAACCGCCGGCTGGGCTACATGTTCGAGGCAAAATGCGGCAAGGGCTCACTGCTTGTCAGCTCGATCGACCTTAAGGCCGGCTATCCCGAAATCAAATCGCTCTATCAGGGAGTGCTCCGCTACATGAATTCGCCGGCGTTCTCCCCTGAAAAAAACATCTCCGAGGCAACCCTCCGCAGCCTTGTCTCTTCCGACACTCCGGCGGCCACAACCACCTCGACATCCATTTACGAATAATCTCATCCATAAGTTTTCTACAATAACATATAACCCACTCTATATCATGGTAAAAGCCTGGAAAGAAACTGTAGTGATCCCCACCTATGAGGTTGGGCAACCCGAGAAGAATCCCATCTTCCTCGAAAAGCGTGTCTATCAGGGTTCAAGCGGTGTGGTATATCCCTATCCCGTAATTGAGTCGATAGCCGATGAAAAAACCGACCATGAATGGCAGGCCGTTTTCATCGAGAACGAGTACATCAAAGTCATGGTACTCCCCGAACTGGGCGGCCGCGTGCAGATGGCCTATGACAAAATCAAGCAGCGCCACTTCGTTTACTACAACCACGTGATCAAACCCGCGCTGGTGGGTCTCGCCGGTCCCTGGATTTCCGGCGGTATCGAATTCAACTGGCCCCAGCACCACCGTCCCTCCACCTACATGCCTGTTGACTGCACCATCGAGGAGCATGCCGACGGCTCCGTGACCGTATGGGTCAGCGAAATGGAGCGCATGTTCCACCAGAAGGGTATGGCAGGTTTCACACTGCGTCCCGGCTGCGCCTACCTTGAGATAAAGGGCGTGCTCTACAACCGCACCGACGTGCCGCAGACCTTCCTGTGGTGGGCCAACCCCGCCGTGGCCGTCAACGACCACTACCGCTCGGTGTTCCCGCCTGACATCAACGCCGTGTTCGACCATGGCAAGCGCGCCGTAAGCTCCTTCCCCATCGCCACAGGCACCTACTACAAGATGGACTACTCGGCCGGTGTGGACATCGCAAACTACAAGAACATCTTCGTGCCCACCTCCTACATGGGCGTGAACTCGAAATATGACTTTGAAGGCGGTTATGAATGCGACACCGAGGCCGGTATGCTCCACGTGGCCAGCCATCACGTATCGCCCGGTAAAAAACAGTGGACATGGGGTAACGGCGACTTCGGACGCGCATGGGACCGCTGCCTCACCGACGACGACGGCCCGTACATCGAGCTCATGGCCGGTGTCTACACCGAGAACCAGCCCGACTTCACTTGGCTCATGCCCTACGAGGAGAAGGAATTCACTCAGTATTTCCTCCCCTACCGCGAACTGGGCGTGGTGAAGAACGCCACCAAGGACCTTCTGATGAACATCGACCCCGTGGACGGCGGCAAAGTGCACCTCAAGGTGTTCGCCACCTCCCGCCAGACCGTCACCATCCGCCTCACCGGTGAGGACGGCCGCATCTACCTCAACCAGGAGGCCACTATCACCCCTGAAAAGGTGTTCGAGGAAACCATCGACGTGCAGGGTGCTCCCTTCTCGTCGCTCACACTCGAATTCGTCAAGGAGGGCCGCACAGTGCTCGAATGGCACTCCGAGCCCGACGAAATCCGCCCCATCCCCGATGCCGCCGAGGCAGCTCTGCTCCCCGCACAGATCCAGACTGTTGAACAGCTGTTCCTCACCGGTCTGCACCTCGAGCAGTACCGCCACGCCACCTACTCGCCCGTGGACTACTACGAAGAGGGCCTGCGCCGCGACCCCAACGATGTGCGCTGCAACAACGCCATGGGTCTGTGGTACATCCGCAAAGGACGTTTCGACCTGGCAGAAAAATATCTTGAAAAGGCAGTCAAGATTCTTCAGAAACGCAACCCCAACCCCTACGACGGCGAACCGATCTACAACCTCGGCCTCGCGCTCAAATATCAGGGCCGCTTCGACGAAGCCTACAACCGTTTCTACAAATCCACATGGAACGGTGCATGGCAGGATGCAGGCTACTTTGCCTGCGCCCAGATAAGCTGCATGCAGGAGCGCTACGCCGAAGCCCTCTATGAAGTTGACCGCTCGCTGCTCCGCAACTGGCACAACGCCAAGGCCCGCGCTCTCAAGGCCGGCATCCTGCACCGCATGGGACGCGACCAGGAAGCCGCCGACCTCTGCCGCGAATCGCTCGCCATCGACCGTTTCAACTTCGGCTGCATCTACCTGCTTGAGAAACTCGGACAGAAGGACGCCGAAAGCACATATCCCGAATTCCGCACAGCCCACAACTACGACGAGATAGCTCTCGACTTCTGCGCCGCCGGCCTGTGGGATGAGGCCGTGGAGCTTTGGAACAAAGCCATCAAGGCAAACGACGTCACCCCCATGACCTATTATTACCTTGGATGGTGCCTGCAGCAGGCCGGACGCACCGCCGAGGCTGCCGAAGCCTTTGCCCAGGGTGCCGCAGCATGTCCCGACTACTGCTTCCCCAACCGCCTCGAAGCCATCCTGGCACTCCAGGCTGCGCTCGCAGTGAATCCCGCCGACGCCAACGCCAACCACTTCCTCGGCAACCTCTACTACGACAAACGTCAGTACGACCTCGCCATGGCACACTGGCAGCGCGCCGCAGAGCTTAATCCGGAATTCCCCACAACCTGGCGAAATCTCGCCCTCGGCTATTTCAACAAACACAACGTCGCTGAGAAAGCCCTGGAATGCATGGAGCGCGCATTCGCTCTCGACACCACCGACTCACGCATACTCATGGAGCTTGACCAGCTCTACAAGAAGATGCAGCGCCCGCACGCCGAGCGTCTGGCCTTCCTGCAGAAATATCCCGAACTGATTGCACAGCGCGACGACCTTGTGCTTGAGGAGATAACACTGCTCAACCAGACAGGCAAATACGCCGAGGCCATGAAGAAGCTCGACGGTCACATCTTCCATCCGTGGGAAGGTGGCGAAGGCAAGGTGCCCATGCAGTACCAGACAGCCCGCGTTGAACTTGCCAAGGAAGCCATCGCACAGAAAGACTACGCCACAGCAGTCGGCCTGCTCGAACAGTGCCTTGAATATCCCCACCATCTTGGCGAAGGCAAACTCTACGGCGCACAGGAGAACGACTTCTACTATCTCCTCGGCATCTGCCACAAGGCTATGGGCAACAACGAAAAGGCTGAGGAATGCTTCCGTCAGGCCACACTCGGCCCGACCGAACCGGCTGCCGCCATGTACTACAACGACGCCAAGCCCGACAAGATTTTCTATGCAGGTCTGGCATTCCGTGCCCTGGGCGACGAAAACAAGGCCCGCGCCTACTTCAACCGTCTGGTGGACTACGGCAAACAGCATCTCCATGAAAAGGTTGTGATGGACTACTTCGCCGTATCGCTTCCCGACCTGCAGATCTGGGACGGCTCGCTCGACGAGGCCAACCGCATCCACTGCCTCTACATGCTCGCGCTGGGATATGCCGGACTCGGCGACAAAGCCCACTCCGACCGCTATCTGGCCGAAGCCGAAAAGATGAACATCAACCATCAGGGCATCCAGGCATTCCGCACACTGGCCGCCAACCGCCTGTAATCCGGACCAATTAAGATTAAAAATATAGTTCCAATTCAATCACCTGAATCCTAAACCCACAAAGCGGGCGCGGCAACACATTTCTGCCGCGCCCGCTTTGTGGGTTTAGGATTCAATTATTTCACGATTTTCGGGAGAGTGTAAACCTACTGCTGATCAGTGGCAGCAGCCGTCGCCGCAGCCGCAATGGTCGTGGCCTTCGTGATCGGAGCAGCAGCCGTCGTGGTCGCCGCAGTGGTCGTGACCGCAGCCGCAACCGCCATGCACGGGCTGAAGTTCCTCGGGGGTGGCGTCGCGGACAGCAAGAATCTTGCCGTCGAAGCGCACGGCCTTTCCGGCCAGCGGGTGATTGAAGTCCATCTTCACGTGTGTGGGGGTCACTTCCTTCACCAGAC
>DBFWRP010000512.1:0-1402 GCA_048222005.1 Muribaculaceae bacterium
GTGTACACGTAGCTCAGATACGTAATGTGGGCTACACATCGGCTTACCGCATCGAGGGCATCCCCGTCAACCTGTATGCCCAAGCTGTGGCAAACAAATACTTGCAAATCTCGGAAAACGACTATGCCAACCTGAAACTCGGCGCAGAATACACTTACGATGCCAATCGGGGTGAAGGATTCACTTACGACGAAAATAACCCGCCGCAAGCTCAAGGGGCACAGACTCTCCGTCCACGGAGCTACAAGGACATACCTGCCCAAAGCACCTTGTCGGGTTTTGCCAGCAGCCGTCTGCGTAAGGGGTTGGGCTCCATGGGGCTTATGCTGGAAGCCGGAGTACGCGTCAGCAACATGTTTGTAGACCGGAAACAAAGCGGAGGTATCAGCCACTTCCTCGTAGCCGAGCCTCGTGTCAACGCCACGCTAAACCTGTTGGACAGCCGGAACAATCCTGTTTTCGACCTGCTGGCCCTGACCGGAGGTTTCGGCATCTCCAACAAGATGCCCACACTGATGTACCTCTATCCCGACTATGCCTATTTCGACAATGCCAGCCTGTCTAAATACGGGACGGAAACAAAGGACCGTTTGGGATTGATCACGACGGACGTAGTAAAGAATACGGCTAATCCCGACCTGCGCCCGGCACGCTCCACGAAATGGGAAGCGGGCCTGTCTTTCCGCATCAACAGGATAAAGGGTTTTGCCACTTTCTTCCATGAATCCCACCGGCACGAACTGGGCTTTACGTCGCAACTCATCTGGCAAAACTATGACAAGTACACCGTGCCGGCCACGGCAACCGACCCCGTATTCGATGCCGCAAGCGGCGACGTGACTTACCGCGTGGATGGGACGGGGCATACAGCCCTGCGGACGAAGACCACCGAAATGTACACCTGGAGCCGGGCGGCCAACAGCACGACGACGCACAAGCATGGCATCGAGTACGGACTGGACTTCGGCGAAATCAAGCCCTTGCACACCTCGCTGAACATCAGCGGGGCATGGTTCCATATCAAGCGCAAAAATGAGAACATGCCCCTGAACTATATCAATTCTTCGTTCGACTACGTAGGCGTGCTCCCTTCGGGCGGAGGGAACCTGCGAAACCGATTTAATTCCACGTTCCGGCTCATCACCCACATCCCGGCCATCAAAATGGTATTCACCACATCGGTACAGGTCGTATGGTACGAAAGCACCCAAACCATCTACGAAGACGAGAACGGAAACAGCCGCTACTATCTCAAGTCTTACGAAGACAAGGATTACCTGGTAGTCGACCCCATGGGATACTACGACAAACAGGGCCACTACACGGCATGGAGCCCGGCCGATGCCGATGATGCGGACAAATCGCGCATCATGTACCGCACACAACCTTACTTGTACGAAAA
>DBFWRP010000513.1:0-2374 GCA_048222005.1 Muribaculaceae bacterium
ACCTATGAGGAGGCGATGGAGCTGTACTCCAAGTTCTCCGACAAGATGCTGGGCCTGATTACAGATGTGTCGTTCATGCGCGAGGGGAAGAAGGATGCGCATGCCGGGCTTCAGTTTGCTGCCCATGTGCGGCGTTGCGACCCGTATCTTCCCATCATTGTTGAATCGACAGAACGTGAGAACCGCGACAAGGTGGGGGCTTTTGACGGGCTGTTTCTTGACAAGACATCAAAAAAACTGCCGGTCGATCTGGGAAAGACCGTGAAGGAGTGCTTCGGATTCGGTGATTTTTCGTTCAAGGATCCTCAAACAGGCCATGAAATCATGCGTGTGTCGTCGGTCAACGAGCTGCAGAAGCGCATGTACGACATCCCCTCGGAGTCGTTGCTTTATCATGCCCGCCGCAACGACATTTCCCGCTGGCTGTATTCGAGAGCGATGTTCCCGTTGGCCGATGTGGTGAAAAACCACAGGTTCAATTCGCTGGAGGAAGCACCTGCCGTGAAACGCCTGTTTTTCGATCTGATTGTGAAGTACCGCAAGATGAAAAACAGGGGAGTGGTGGCGGAATTCCGCAAGGACCGTTTCGATTATTACTCTAATTTTGCCCGTATCGGGCAGGGATCGCTCGGTGGCAAGGGACGTGGCCTCGCTTTTATCGACTCTATAATAAAAAAGCATCCTGAGTGCGACAGTTTCAATGGCGTTGCCATCAGTATTCCGCGCACTGTGGTGCTCTGCACCGACATTTTCGATGAGTTCATGGCCGATAACGACCTTTATCCGCTTGCATTGAGCGACGTGCCCGACGATGTAATCCTGCAGGCATTTCTCAAGGCGAGGCTGCCTGAACGGGTGCGCGACGATCTGGCGGCTCTAACAGAGGTGGTCGACAGGCCGTTGGCCATAAGGTCGTCGAGTATTCTTGAGGACTCGCACTACCAGCCGTTTGCCGGGGTATATTCCACCTACATGATTCCGCATGTCGACAATCAGGCCGTTATGTCGGAATTGCTCACCAGCGCTATCAAGGGCGTGTATGCATCCGTTTTCTATGCAGAAAGCAAGGCATACATGACGGCGACCTCGAATGTGATCGACCAGGAGAAGATGGCGGTCATCATTCAGGAAGTGGTAGGCAAGGATGTGGACGGATTTTATTTCCCTTCGTTCTCCGGAGTGGGACGTTCGCTGAATTATTATCCCATCAACGACGAGACGCCGCAGGATGGCGTGGCGGAAGTTGCTATCGGACTGGGAAAATATATCGTTGACGGTGGCAGAGCACTGCGTTTCTCGCCGGTACATCCGGGAAAAGTGCTGCAGACTTCCACACTTGATCTGGCTTTGCGCGACACGCAGCGTAATCTCTATTGCCTGGATCTGAACGATGTGAACAATCAGTTCAAGGTTGATGATTCGTTTAATCTTACCCGTAAATCGGTGCAGGATTTCAAGGATACAGATGCATTGCGGCTGATGGTGTCGACTTTTAACGTGAACGACCAGATGTTGCGCGATACGGCCGAAGGAATGGGGCGTAAAGTGGCGACATTTGCCAATATGTTGCGTGACAAAGCGTTCCCGTTGGCCGAGGCTGTGAATTTCATGCTTACGGAAGGTCAGAACGAGATGCAGCGGCCGGTGGAGATTGAATTTGCCGGAAACGTTGATGCTGCAGCTTCGGGCCCAGGAGCACAAAAGGGTCACATCTACTGGCTTCAGATACGGCCTATCATTGACCGCAAGGCAGATGTGGACCCGCAGTTGTTGCAATTAGGCAACGAGCATCTGATTCTGCGCAGTACAACAGCACTCGGACACGGCACCACCGACAATGTCAGCAAGATACTGTATGTTCGTCCCGACAATTTCTCCTCATTGCACAATGTGGCTATCGGAGTTGAGATAGCTGAACTGAACAGGCAGTTCGTGGAGACAGGGGAGGGGTATATCCTCATTGGCCCCGGGCGCTGGGGGTCGAGCGATAATGCGTTGGGCATTCCGGTGCGTTGGGCCGACATATCCAATGCTCGTCTTATTGTAGAGACTGCACTGTCGAACTATCGCATAGAACCGAGCCAGGGCACACACTTTTTCCAGAATCTCACATCGGCAGGAGTGGGGTATTTCACTGTAAATCCCTTCGGGCACGATGATTATATCGATTTTGAATGGCTTGAAAAATGCGATGCCGCCTATGAAAGCACACATGTAAGAGTTGTCAGATTTGAATCTCCGCTGCTTATAGGCATCGACGGCAAAAAGGGGATGGGTGTAGTGCGAAAACCCATTCCTGAGGCCGGTCCTCCTGGTGTGTAGCCTGTGTCATTCCTTAATGTTTCAACTAACTTAAATTTTTATACCATGAACA
>DBFWRP010000514.1:0-1065 GCA_048222005.1 Muribaculaceae bacterium
CCTCCACACGTCGTGACAGTTCCTCTACCGCATGCCGGTACTTTTCCTCCATCTGTATCCGGAATTCATCGACCGTCCCTTGCCCTTTCCGGAGATAACCATCCACGTACAAAGGAGGATGCGTCTGCAATTCGTTTTGCAACCGGACATCTTCTCCCATGAAAAGCACATGGCCGGTGGAGAAATCGTGCAACAGGAAATAAGTCTCCCCCGGCTCCACCACCGTGTTAATACCCTTCCGCCCTATGTCGATATAGATTTCCGACGTGTTGACCAACGGCACGCGCACAGAGAAACGCCCGGTCGAATCCATGGCAGCCACAAAGGATTCCTGTTTGTCCATAAAGATGTTGTTGCGTAATATTTCCACGCTTCGCCCTTTCTCCCACGCCTCGGCAGGCATGTCCTTCATCCAGCCCACGATGGTCACGCTGTCGTCCGCACGGTAACCGTTGTCCTTGAACCCCTCCCGCAGGTCTTCCACGGGATAGTCAGGCAACGCCGCCCCCGTAATCAAGCTGCACTCTACGGGCGGTTCCTTGCCCACGGTGATGCGACGCGTGCCACGTTTTTCTTTGCCCACCTCCACAGCGAGCTGCTCTCCGCCATAGGCAATCACCCATTGGCCACGCCCGTCTCTCCGCTCCTCTCGGCTCACCACGTCCCAAACCTTACCGTCGTATATCACGCCGTCGCCGGAAAAGCCGACAAACCAATCTCCCGTACGCACATCGCGCCAATAGGTGTCCTCTATCCCTTCGGGCCGATAATCCTCCGGACGGATATTGTAAACCGTCCATCCTCCCGGTTCTACCAGATTCATCTTTACCGTCCCAAGCGGTACGGCATCGAATGTCAACGTAAAGTCCACTTCATCGCTCTCAGGCATAGTGTACCGTTCCCCAAGGGGAATGCCCGAAGCATCCCTTACGGGAAAGTTCCGGCCATCCGTTTGCAATTCCGTCGTGCGCAGGATTTGAATCCAATAACCTGAAGGGTAATGTACATGGCACGACACTTCCGTGCGGTCCGCATGGAGCACCACCTTGGTTACCTCTACGATAG
>DBFWRP010000515.1:0-1760 GCA_048222005.1 Muribaculaceae bacterium
GCTTCCACCACCACGATGGCATCGTCGACCACGGTGCCGATGGCAAGCACAAGCGCAAACAGGGTGAGCAGGTTGATGGAAAAGCCTATCATGGACATCACGGCGAACGTGCCGATGATGGAAACGAAGATGGATATGGCAGGAATAAGCGTTGACTTGATGTCCTGCAAGAATACATATACCACTACGATAACCAGCAGTATCGCCTCCAGCAAGGTGCGGATGACCGAGCGGATGGAGGCATACAGAAACTTGTTGGTGTCGGTAAGCACTACGAATTCCGCTCCTTCGGGCAGGTCACGGTCCAGTTCGTGGAGCACTTCGTGAATCTCGTTGATGGTGCTCGACGCATTGGACCCTGCCTTCTGGTTTATCATCATCATGGCTGCCGGATGGCCGTTCACTTGGGAGGAGTAGTTGTAGTATTCATCGCCCAGCTCCACATCGGCAACCTCTTTCAGCCGAAGCACGTTGCCACCCGGCAAGGACTTGACTACCAGTTCGCCAAACTCATCGGCACCGGACAAGCGTCCGCGGTACTTCATTGTGTATTCGTTGGCCGTGGGGTGATTGGCACCGAAGGAGCCGGTGGCGGCTTCGATGTTCTGCCGCGCGAGTACGGCGGATATGTCGTCGGGTATGAGCCCGTATTGCGCCATACGGTCGGGCTTCAGCCAGAGGCGCATGCTGTAATTGGAGCCGAACAGTTGCGCCTTTCCCACGCCGCTGATGCGCTTCAGTCGCGGTTCGACATTGATTTTCATGTAGTTGTTCAGAAACGTCTGGTCGAAGCGGTCATCGGGCGAGTAGAGGGCAAAGGTCAGCAGCTCGGCATTCTGCTGCTTTTCGGTGGTGACACCGGTCTTGGTGGCTTCTGCCGGAAGCTGGCTCAATGCGGCGTTCACACGGTTCTGCACGTTCACGGCTGCCATGTCGGCATTGGCTCCTTGCTTGAAGTAGATGTTGATGGAGGCGTCTCCCGTGTTCGATGCCGTGGAGGTCATATAGGTCATGTCTTCCACGCCGTTGATGGCTTCTTCCAGCGGCACTATCACGGCTTTCTGCACGGTTTCGGCGTTGGCTCCGGGATAGGATGCCCATACATTGATGGTGGGCGGGGCGATGTCGGGATATTGCTCCACCGGCAGGGAGAACATGGCGATGACGCCCAACAGCACAATCACCACCGAGATAACGCCCGAGAACACCGGGCGGTCTATAAAAAATCGTAGCTTCATTTCGTTTCGTCTTTAGGGGTTATGCTCATGCCTTCTCTCACCAGTCCCACGCCTTCGGCGATGAGGGTGTCGCCGACCGAGAGACCTTCTTTTACGATAAACCGGTTGCCATCGTTCAGGCGGTCCACCGTGAGATAGGCAGCTTCCGCCCGTCCGTTTTTCAGTCGGTAGGCGATGATTTTGTCTTGCAGTTCCACGGTGGCGGTCATGGGAATGGTGATGGCATCCGTTTGGGGGTTCCGAAGGACGATGTTGCCGATGCTGCCGCTCAGCAGTTCGCGTTCGGGATTGGGGAACAGGGCTTTGATCTGCACCGCTCCGGTCGCAGGGTCCACCACACCGCTTACGGTCTCGATGCGTCCCTTCGCTTTGTACAGACTACCGTCGTTGAGTTGCAGGCTCACTTCCGGCATCTTGGCTATCAGGCTGTCAATCGAGCCGTAGCGAGTGGATAGGTGTCGCAGCATGTTTTCCGACACGGAGAAGTAGGCATACATCTCCGCATTGTCGGACACGACCGTG
>DBFWRP010000052.1:0-2442 GCA_048222005.1 Muribaculaceae bacterium
TGTGAAGAAATTAAAAACGGTGAGCGATAACGGCCGAAAAATCCTAAATTTGTAAATTGTGGAATGTGTATCTGCTTCCAGCCTGAAATGAATTATGCCGTGTAAACGGTCATGAAGTTCTGCCACATGAATGAATTGCTGACTGTCACACTGAACGTTACACTCTCCGATGTGCTTATGGTGCTGTCGGTTCTGTTGCTGAGTGCAGGCGTAGTGCTTGAGTTCAGCCGTAGCGACAATGGTGTGGCATTCTCCTGCCTGGGGTTAGGTGCGCTTAACCGCTGCGACATGGTGGCGGTGAGCGACCGCGTTCTGCTGTTCTGGGCCGTGGTGACCATCATTGTCCTGGTGATTGCGCGGATGCGCGACGGCCAGTCCGGTTATCCACCCCTTTGCCGTCGGTTCATAGCCGGTGGCGCTCTGGCAGGAATGGCCGTCGGGATGCTCGGAGGCTATGTGGCGCTTGTGGCCGGAACGGCCGCTGGAGCGTTGCTGGGTGCCGTGGCCTGGAGCCGTACGCCGTCCGGAGCGGCTCATCCCCGTGGCGCAGGCCGCGCCATTGTGGAGGTAGGCCTTCCAGCGGTGGTGGTGATGGTAATGACCGGCATCGCCATACACTCGTTTATAGCAGCTTCTCACTCGGGCGGCATCTGACAATGGCCTTGTTCGGGAATGATTCCGGCAAGGCGGACTGATTTTTAATGGATTACGATGAAAAAACTCTTGATAGCAATAGCGGCGTGTCTGTCGGTTGCATTGGCTTTCTCGGCTTTTGCAACCACGGCCAGGACTGCGAAAAAAACTGAGCCGGAGGCACCCGATTTCGAGCGTATCAAAGCCGAGGTGTCCGACCCCAAGTCGCAGTGGTATTATCCCAAGCTCATGCAACGTTACGAACGCAACGAAACGGTGATGAATCTTGAGGACTACAGACACCTCTATTACGGATATCTTTTTCAGGAGGATTTCAACCCATACCGTAACAACGAGGCTGTGACCCGCAATGAGGCGCTTTATTATAAAAACAAACACACGCGTGCCGAACTCGATTCCATCATAGCTTATGCCCGTAAGGCCATCGATGACAATCCGTTCGACCTCAATCAGATTAACTTCCTGATTTATGCCCTGCGCGAGCGAGGCAAAGTGAATCTCGCCAACATATGGCAGTACAGGCTCAACCATCTGCTCCAGGCCATAGTGTCGAGCGGAACCGGAACTGACAAGGAGCATGCCTGGTATGTCATAAATCCAAGGCACGAGTACAGCATAATAAACTTCCAGAACGCGGTCGTGAAGGATCACCATTATGAGGAACCCTATTTCGACTGCATGGAGGTGGAGAAAAAAAGCGGCAAAGAGAACACCACATATTATTTCAACATCCGCAACCTGCTTGAGGAATATTACCGCAAATTTCCCGAACAGATGTGAGCTGACCGTTCTCTCCGCATAATGAACCAATCAACAACCGCCCGATGAAAATTGCACATATCGATCTTGGCGACCGTCCCGTGATGCTCGCGCCGATGGAGGATGTGACCGACCGCTCGTTCCGGCTCATATGCAAGGAGCTTGGCGCCGACATGACCTACTCCGAGTTTGTCTCGGCCGACGCATTGATACGCAACATTGCCGCAACCACGCGCAAGCTTCATATAGAGCCCGCCGAGCGCCCCACTGCCATACAGATTTACGGGCGTGAGGTTGAGCCGATGGTGGAGGCGGCCAAAATGGTTGAGGCTGCCGGCCCCGATGTCATTGACATCAATTTCGGTTGTCCGGTGAAAAAGGTGGCAGGGAAAGGCGCAGGTGCCGGCATGCTGCGCGACATACCCAAGATGCTGGAGATTACGAGCGCGGTTGTAAAGGCTGTGAACGTGCCGGTAACGGTGAAAACACGCCTCGGCTGGGATCATGAACACCGCATCATTGTGGACCTTGCCGAACAGTTGCAGGACTGCGGCATTGCGGCGCTTACGGTTCATGGACGCACGCGTTCCCAGATGTACACCGGCGAGGCCGACTGGGAGATGATTGCACGTATAAAGGAGAATCCGCGCTTCCGTATTCCGCTCATCGGAAACGGCGACATAACCACTCCCCAACGGCTTGTGGAAGCGTTCAGCCGTTACGGTGTGGACGGTGTGATGGTGGGGCGCGCGGCCATAGGCAATCCGTGGGTGTTCCACGACATGAAGCAGACTCTGTTGCATGGCACCGTGCCTGCACCGCTGAGCCCCGAGCGGAAATTTGAAATACTGCGCCGGCAGATCAACGAGAGCATCGACCGTATCGACGAGTACCGCGGCATACTTCACATCCGCCGCCATCTGGCCGTGAGCGGTCTGTTCAAGGGGATTCCTTTTTTTCGCGATACCCGCATAGCCATGTTGCGTGCCAACACAAAGGACGAACTGTTCGGCATTATCGACATGGTGG
>DBFWRP010000053.1:0-1021 GCA_048222005.1 Muribaculaceae bacterium
TATCCGACCTCCATCTCGGAGCCGCCTACATATCCGACCCACGCGGACATGAGATGCGGATTGTACAGTTTCTTGAGTCGATAGCCGCCGATGCCGGCGAACTGATAATGCTCGGCGACGTGCTCGACTACTGGTTCGAATACCGCACGGTGGTGCCACGGGGCTACGTGCGCTTCTTCGGCGCGCTTGCGCGACTGGCCGACAGCGGAGTGAAGATAACATGGTTCATCGGCAACCACGACATCTGGCTGTTCGATTATGTGCGCGACGAAATCGGGTTGCGCGTGGTCGACGGTTTCGAAGTGCGCGACATCAACGGCCTCCGCTTCTTTCTTAGCCACGGCGACGGCGTAGGCAAACTTCCACCGGCATTCCGCGCCATGCGGGCGCTGTTCCGCAACCGCTTCTGCCAACGGATCTACGCCGCAATCCATCCACGCTGGACCATCCCCTTCGCACACGCATGGAGCCGCCATTCCCGCGCCACCGGCAACGAAAAGGAGAACGGCCAGCCCGAACCGCTCGTGGCATTCTGCAACAGCTACCTCACCGACATTGACCCCTCCGTGAAATATTTCATGTTCGGACACCGGCATGCCCTTGTGGACCAGACTTTGTGCAATACATCCAGCCACATGGTCATAATCGGCGACTGGCTCAACCATTTTTCCTACGCCGAACTCGACGGACAGGAGCTGTCTCTTAAAATTTTCCATTAATTTCGGCTGACGCATAGAAAAACATAAGTGTTAACACTGTTAAAATTAGACGTTAACAAATTAAATTTCACGCGACATCAGACTAATATTCAATGCCTTGCGCACCTCACCCCGCACAACGCGCTCAATGCACTGCAAAAAGCATGTCGTAAAACATATTAAAAAATTTTGCCGTGCCACAAAAAAGGCTCACCTTTGCATCACAAACCTAAAACAATCTTTTTTACCTTAGAAATTGTACCTATTGGAAACCAATAAAGAAGCGCTTAGTGATAAGCGCTTCTTTATTTTTAACCATACCC
>DBFWRP010000054.1:0-3333 GCA_048222005.1 Muribaculaceae bacterium
CCCCAAACAACACCCGCTCCCATCGAACCCTGGCATACGCTGATAGACAAACTCACCGAAGAAAGTGCCTGGCTGGACGTGGCCTGCATGCACAGCGGCTATGGCAGCTTGCTGAAGACGCACATCAAAGAGGCTGTGGAGGTATTCAGGCAGCACGTCATACTGCACGACAACGGCAATGTGCTGCTGAACATGAAAGACACCCGACAATATTTCGTCAACTTTGTAAGGGCCGGCCGGCGCACCTCGCAGGAACTGCATATGCTGTTGCAGGGCCTCGAAAAGCAGCAGTCCGCCGCTGCACCTCCCGACCCCTACCGCTACGAGCTGCTTGTGGACGGACGGCGCACCTACCTGGGCTGCCCCATCCCCGACGGAGCGCCACCCCGACCAGACAATACCGCCTTCTGGAACGAAACTGCCCGTTCGTGGACGTCGCAAACCCCGCCGCCTTCATCGAAAAAGCCGAAACAGAAACCCGGCTGAAACGCCACACTCCGGCACCCGGAATGCCACACGTCAGCGTTCCGAATGCCACATGTCAACGTTCCGAATGCCACACCTCAGCACGTCCCAAGTGTGGCATTTACCCCCGTGAAGTGTGGCATTTCAACCCGCTAAGTGTGGCATTTCAACCCCTCAGGCTGCCCTGAAACTAAAATCTGCGTCTAAAAAATTATCAGAAAACTACTAAAGCAAACCTATATGAGAAATTTCCATCAACACGGCATTGATACCCGCGGCCGCATCAGCGGCAAAATCAAGATCATCTGCCCGCAATGTAACGACACCCGCGGACACAAAGGCAACAAGTCACTCTCCGTAGACCTGGACAAAGGCCTGTGCTACTGCCACCACTGCGGCTACAAGCTCTACGTGCCCGACGACGCCGAAGAACGCCTCAAGCAGCAGCGCCGCGACATGCACCGGAAGCCCACCGCACCGCCCCAGCACTTCCGCCGTCCCACCTTCGACCCTGCCCGGATGCAACTCTCCGAGAACCTGGAACGCTACTGGACCACCGTCCGCTGCCTGCCGCAGGAGCTGCTGCGCACCCTGCGCATCACCGAAGAGACGGTGCGCCTCCCGGAGAGCAGCCAGGAGGAGAACTGCATCTGCTTCAACTACTTCGAGAACGGGACGCTCGTCAACACCAAATACCGCAGCGCCCTGAAGCACTTCATGATGGTGAAGGGGGCCGAGCTCATCCCCTACAACGTGGACAGCATCCTGGGCACCCCGGAGTGCATCATCACCGAAGGCGAGTTCGACGCGGCAGCCATCATCGCCGCCGGACGCAAGGACGTCGTCTCCGTGCCCGCCGGCGCCCAGAGCAACCTCACGTGGCTGGACCGCTTCGTGGAGTCGCACTTCGAAGACAAGCAGGCCATCTACATCGCCGTAGACGAGGACCCGGCAGGGCAGTCGCTCCGGCAGGAACTCACGCGCCGCCTCGGAGTGGAACGCTGCCGCATCGTGCACTTCGGCGAGGGCTGCAAGGATGCCAACGAGCATCTGGTGAAATACGGCGCCGAAAGCCTCCGCATCTGCATCGAGCAAGCCGAAGAAATGCCCCTGGAAGGCATCTTCACCGCCGAAGACTGCGGCGACGACCTGCGCTCCCTCTACGAGAACGGCCTGCAGCGGGGTGCCGACACCGGCTGGGACAACTTCGACGAACACTGCACCTTCGAGCCCCGCCGCCTGCTGGTGATGACCGGACGCCCCGGCGACGGCAAGTCCGAATTCACCGACGAGCTGGTGCTGCGCCTCTGCCTGCGCCACGAGTGGAAAATCGCCTTCTTCAGCCCCGAAAACATGCCCATCGCCTACCATCTGCACAAGCTGGCGGAGAAGCTGACCGGCCACCGCTTCACCCCCGGACCGGGCATGACGGAAGCCGTCTACGGGCAGGCAGTGGGCTGGCTGGACCGCAACGTGTCGCACATCCTGCCCGACGACGGGAGCTACGGCATCGACCACATCCTGGAGAAAGCCCGCCAGGTGGTGCGCCGCAAAGGGGTGCGCATCCTCGTCATCGACCCCATGAACCGCCTGGAACAACGACTGGAACCAGGACAGACGGAAATGGACTACATCACCGACACGCTGAACAAGCTGGGACGTTTCACCACCCGCAACCAGTGCCTCGTCATCCTCGTGGCCCACCCCCGCAAGGTGAACCGCAACGAAAAGGACGGCACCCGGCGCCGTGTCGAGATGAACGACATCAACGGCTCTGCCAACTTCGCCAACATGTCCGACTTCTGCCTCGTGGTAGACCGCAACGACACGAAGCAGATAGCCACCATCTACATCGAGAAGGTCCGTTTCAAACACTTGGGCAGTGCCCACACCGAAGCCAAGTTCGTCTACAACCACCTGAACGGACGCTACTGGCCCTGCGAGGAAGACGTCATCCACACCCCCCAAGGAGAGCAACTGGGACCGGTGAACACGCAGTTCGACAATGAGAATTGGTTGAAAAATAATGAAGAACAAGGCAGGTTATTCGAGTAAAAATCCGTATCTTTACAAGACGGAAAGAAGAGAATAGGTGCAAGCATGTGCAAACTGTGCAATCACGTGTTATCCCTATTAAAGAAAACATACAACCTGAACTTTAAAGAATATGATGAAACAGAATGATTCCTTTGCAGAGCCACGCTTCCCCGTCCGCAGTTACGGGAAAGGCGAACTGGCCATGTACTACCTTCCGGGCATTGCCCAGCAGACTGCCGTCAACCGGCTGAACGAATGGATACGCACCGCCCCCGGGCTGGAACAACGCCTGCTTGCCACGGGCATGAACCCTTATTGCCGACGGTACACGCCCGCACAAGTGCAGCTTATGATTAATGTCTTCGGGGAGCCTTCTTAGAAGGTTCCCCCCCTTTTCACATAAATCCTCACCCCCACTCTGTCTATATGCTCACGCAATGCCTCGTTTTCAAGATTGGCATATACCACCACTTCACGCACTTCATCAAAACGAGCTAAAACAGCACATATCCTGATTACTGTTTTCCAACATATTCCATGTCTTTTTATTCAGTTTACGCACATCTATGCGAATACAAATATACCTCCTATTTGTCACAAATCCAAAACAAAAGAAACAATAACCTCCCTTATCCTCTCCCAACCTCCTCCTACCTCCCCCAACCTCCCATCCTCCCTGCCCCATGTCCTATCTTTGTATCAACGAAACGGAGCAGAGGCCATCACCGCGGAGACACCTCCTTTCCCCCTTCGGAATGAAACATTAACCATTAAACATCAAACATCATGCCAACAGCATTAGTAGTGCGCACACAGCGCCACAAGAAAATC
>DBFWRP010000055.1:0-3007 GCA_048222005.1 Muribaculaceae bacterium
TGATGACGGGGATTTTCCTGTAAGCCCGCGTTTCGGCCGACACCTTCGCGCTGTCAACGATTATGCGCGAGTGAAAAATCTTCTGGTCAATCTCCTCGCCGAAGTTGTCGGCGACACTCCCGACGAAAGTACCCTGCGAGAGATTTGCTATCTTCGATGCGGGTATAAGCGAGTCGAGCTGCGTGTTGATGGATGTGGAGGTGTCCTGCCGGTTGATGGAGAGCGACTGCCGTTGCTGGAGTATCTTGCCGAAGCGTTCCGACAGGCTCTTGGCCGTCTCGCCGACCACCTGACCGCTGAATATGTTGCCGACCGTGTTCTGAATTACTTTCGCCTCCTTGTCGCCGTAGTCGCGCGCCAGCTGGGAGAAATCCTGAAAACCGAGGCACACCGCCACTTTGTTGGAGCGTGCCGTGGCAATGAGATTGTCAATGCCGCGAAAGTATATCGTGGGCAATTCATCAATGATGATGGAACTCTTCAGCTGCCCTGTCTTGTTTATCAGCTTCACGATGCGCGAGTTATACAGACCCAGTGCAGCGGAGTAGATGTTCTGACGGTCGGGATTATTGCCTACACACAGTATTTTCGGAGCCTGCGGATTGTTGAGATCGAGTGTGAAATCATCGCCTGTCATAACCCAATATAGCTGCGGAGAAATCATCCTCGAAAGAGGTATCTTCGCTGAGGCTATCTGCCCTTGGAGCTGGTCCTGAGCACCGCCTTTCCATGCGTCCATGAACGGCGAGAGATAGTTTTCAAGCGAGGGATAGGATGTGAGAATGGTGAATATGTCGGCATACGGCTTGTTGAGGAACTCGATGGCATGGGGAAACGTGCAGTATCTACCTTCCTTATATATACGAAGATACCAGATTATAGCCGCCAGCAGGATAATCGGTGATTCCACGAAGAAATCACCCTGCTTCTGAATCCACGTTTTATTCAAATTCAGGAGTATGGTGTATGCCGACTCGTATGCATCGCTGATATCAGCCATGAACTGCGGGTTTATTGGATTGCACCGGTGGGAGCGGCGCGGGTCATCGAAGTTTATAACATAGAACTCCGGGCGTACCGCATACTTGTCGAGATTCTTCAGCAACTCGTTGTAGGCTATAATGGAGAGATCATCGAATTTGTAATCATATAGGTACATTGCGAACCCTTTGGAAATCTGCTGTTTGATATAGTTATTGACTACCGCGTAACTCTTGCCTGAACCGGGAGTGCCGAGGACTATCGATGCTCTGAACGGGTTCACCACATTTATCCAACCATCCCATTCGCGCCCATGATACACGAACTTCGTAGGCAGGTTCACCGAGTATTCATTCTCCATCAGCCGTGTTTCCTGCATGAAACTCTCGTTGGCGGTGTTGAACACATCTTCCATGAGATTATGCCGTAACATCCGGCTTGTCCATACTCCGGCCATGAGCAGCAGTATGTAGCCGAGAGTGAGCGTCACGGTGTACAGCGTGGCATCCGCCATAGGTGAAAGGGGCAGGTCGAGCATCCACCAGTTCATGAAGAACAGCACCAGACCTGACAGGAACGCCCCGTAGATTCGCTCCCACGTCATCTTCTGATTTTTAACGCCCCTTGTGCCGAGACAGGACAGGGCAAGAAATATAAGGGCGAACATCTTTGTGATGAGCAGGTTCCTGAACAGCCCGGCGGTGCGCTGAAAATTCAGCAGTATCCGGTCCACGACACCGATGTTCACACCGAGATCCACTACCACCTGATAGCAGTACCAGTAAACATGGATCACCACGAAAATAATTGATATGGCGCGCATGAACTCCATGACTTTTGCCAATCCTCTGAGGTCATCTTCCTGTTGCATGATTTGTTGTTTTAATATGTTATTGATAAAGCCGGTTTCTCACTGTATGCCACGATAGCGGCGTTTCTTCTTTTTCTTCTTCCGCAAGGCATTCGCCAGAGCCTCCTCCTGCGTGTCGGGGCCGTTGATATTTAGCGACATTATGCCGAATGCCTGTTCTATGGCATCGCCTATATCTACGGTCGGGTGGTTGCCATATGCCGTACTGGTGTATTGACCGGCGGCCATCGGGGAGTTGAAGAGTTTCTCGAACGCATTCGCCGAATACTCCTTGCCGAGTCGGGAGCCGTTGTACACCTCCTTGTGGATATGGTCGATGAAGGTCGCCCCGTAAATCCTTCCCTCTGCGTTCTCTCGGAATACCACATCGATGCCTTTAGCCGCCAACAGGGATATGAATACATCCCGGTTGCCACGGCAACCGTGCTTCGCGAGAGCCACATCGTTAAGAATCTTCGGTTGCCACTTATTCGCCTTGAAATCGCGGGCGTTGTAGCCGATACGCTTTATCACGCCATCATAACCGAAGCGTCTGCCGAAGAGAGATGATTTTATCGGTGTGCATACCGGACGCCCCGTGTCGTCTGTCACGGTATAGACTATCCCGTTGAAAGGAGTACCGTCGTGTTCGCCCTTGACCTGTCTCGCCTCGATGTTGAAGCATGAGAGCAACGCGCTGTACTCTCCGAACGACTGAAACCTGTATGAAGAGAATACGCTCTTGAGGATGTTGCCGACCTGACGTTTGACATCACCGCCGGTGTAGTCCGCCTTTTTCAGATACGGTTCAAGAAGTTCACGGCGCTTGTCGGTAACCTGCTGAAGCCCGAACTCTCGTTCAAGCTCCCGGCAGGCACGCATCGAGCGGTTCCACTCGTAGGCATCTTCAATTTTCTCTCCCCGCACGTTCACACAGGTTGATACTATATGTATGTGCCGCCGGTCTATATCCTCGTGGAGAAACACGATATACGGCTGGTCGCCGTAGCCCATTTTATTCATGTATTCGTTTGCGAGAGCCGCGAACTGACCTTCAGACAGATTGTCATCCACAGATGGGTTCAGCGAGATATGGAGTATCGGCTTGTCGGTGTTCCTGTTGGCCATGAGGTACGGGCGGAAAGCGAACATAGTGTCCTGCATGCTCTCCTCGGG
>DBFWRP010000056.1:0-1643 GCA_048222005.1 Muribaculaceae bacterium
GCCAACTTATCTATCCCCACACAAGCATATTCCTGACATTTTTATGGTCAGCCCATCCGCCAAGCTAAAAAAGTAACGGAGACGGCCGCCGGGCCATCCGGCATGTCGTCTCCGTTTTTTCATTATCTTTTCTTTACAGCAGCCCCTGCACACCGTATCCGGACTGGATTGCGGCACGTCAGTGCCTGTCAGTTCTGCGTGGGCGTGAACAGCGTCTTTATCGAGCCGAGCGAACTGAGGATGCCCGATGCCTCATATGGGATGTAGACAGTCTTGTTATCGGCACCTGTGGTCATCTCACGAAGTGTCTCGATATATTTCACGGCGAGCATATAAGTGGCAGGATCGGTTTTTGTTTCCTTTATCGCCTCGGCTATGCGGGCTATGGCTTCGGCCTCGGCCTGGGCTGTGAGAACCTTGGCACGCGCCTCGCCTTCGGCACGCAGGATCTCGGCCTCCTTGACGGCCGATGCCTGGTTGATCTGCGACTGCTTGTCGCCTTCCGACAGCAATATGGCCGAGGTTTTCTGCCCTTCGGCATTCAGGATTTCCGCACGGCGGTTGCGTTCGGCCTGCATCTGCTTTTCCATCGCCTCACGCACGCTTTTCGGAGGTGTGATGTCCTGCAGCTCCACACGGTTCACTTTCACGCCCCACTTGTTGGTCACCTCGTCGAGAATCACCTGCAGACGCGAGTTGATGGTGTCACGCGACGTCAGAGTCTGGTCGAGCTCAAGCTCGCCGATCACGTTGCGCAATGATGTCTGCGTCAGTTTCTCCAGCGCATTCGGCAGATTGTCAATCTCATATACGGCCTTCTTGGCGTCAACGATCTGGAAATAGAGCAATGCGTTTATCTCCGTTGTCACATTGTCCTTGGTAATCACCTGTTGGGCCGGGAAATCGTACACCTGCTCGCGCAAGTCGATTGACGATGAAGAGGTCACCGTCACTATAGTGCGGCCGTTAACCATTGTTTCCACACGGCGGGTGTAAACCACCTTGGGCTTGTCGATAAAAGGCCAGATGATATTCAGGCCGGGGCTAAGCACACTGTGGAACCGTCCGAGGCGTTCTATCACACGTGTTTCAGACTGCGGCACAATCTTCACTCCGGCCGACACCACTATGAGCACAACCAGGACCAATACTCCAAGAAAAATGTAAGTTTCCATAATTTGATTTTTTATGCACCCGGCCAGCCGGGCACCAGTGACAATAATTGATTCAGGACAATAACCGGTTTCAGTTGCCCGGATTGATGTTCAGCATTGACGCACAAGCAGAACGATGCTGTCGTACCCGACCACCTTCACCTGCATGCCACGCTCGAGCGGCGCTCCGTCGGCGCTTCTTATCTGCCAGTTATCGCCGTCGATACGCGCCCTTCCGGGTTCGCTCCCGCCGGCAAAAGGCTTGGTCACCTCGGCAATCCTCCCTATCAGCGCGTTCATGTTGCTGTTGTAGGCCTCGCGGTCGCGGTGACGGCGGGCGTGAAGGCGGTTGACAAGCGGTGCAATGAATATGAAAGCAAGAATCACACCAGCCACCAGACCTATCACCTGTGCCACAACCCCGAATCCGAGCAAAGCCAGAATCGAGGCGACAAAGCATCCGACGGCCATGCAGAGGGTGGCCACTAC
>DBFWRP010000057.1:0-2204 GCA_048222005.1 Muribaculaceae bacterium
GTTCCTGTTCCGCCGCACTCTATTCGGAGGTTCGGCAGCTGCATTCAATAACGCCCTCTCTGAAATAGCCACATTCCGTCACATTTCGGAAGTGCGGAACTTCATGCGCGACACATTACGTATAAATTTGAAAGCACCGGAAGCCAAGGATTTCCTCAATGTCATGGCTCCGTTTTTCAGCGAATTCTGACACCAATTCCAAAACTCTGAAACATGTCCGGAAAACTTTATGTGGTTCCCACCCCGGTTGGCAACCTCGCCGATATGGCCCCGCGCAGCGTGGAGATTCTGAAAACATGCAACCTCATCTTGGCCGAGGACACACGCACAAGCAGTGTGGTGACGCGCCATTTCGGCATCACCACCCCCATGATGTCGCACCACAAATTCAACGAACACCAGACAGTCAGCCCCATAATAGATCGCCTGCTTGCAGGTGAGACCATCGCCCTGATTTCCGATGCAGGAACCCCTGCCATATCCGACCCCGGATTCATGCTCACACGTGCCTGCCGGGAAAAAGGGATAGAAGTGGAAACAGTGCCGGGCCCGACCGCATTCGTACCCGCCCTGGTAAATTCAGGACTTCCATGCGAGCGTTTCACATTCGAGGGGTTCCTCCCTCAGAAAAAAGGGCGAGCCACGCGCCTGGCGGAACTGTCGCGCGAGCCACGCACAATGATTATCTACGAATCACCGCTGCGTCTGGTCAAGACCCTCGCGGAACTCGCCGCCGCTTTCGGGGCCGACCGCCCAGCATCAGTGTCACGCGAAATCTCCAAACTCCACAACACCACATGCAACGGCACACTGGGTGAACTTCATCAGTTTTTTTCGCAAAACAATCCGCGCGGTGAGATTGTTATTGTGGTATCGGGCCATAAAGATAGCCCGGATGCGCCTAAAGTGCATAAAAATAAATATAAACCCGATTCAGGCGACATATCCGACGACTGAATTCATCATTAGAAACCATCACAACTATTTTTATTTATGAAAAAGTTAGCATCAATCGCAGTGGCATCGCTTTGCATACTTTCAGCTTGCCACAACAAATCGGAAAACACCGAGTCGCAGGTTCTGACACCTACCACAGCCGATTCACTCCGCGTGGCACTCGCCGATCAGGACAGCCTGCTGTCGCTCATGAACGAAGTTGCCGACGGGATGGCTCAGATCAAACAGATGGAGAACATCCTATCTTCCTCCAACGACCTTACTGCTGAAAGCTCTGACCGCCGCCAGCAGATCCGCAACGACATGCAGGTGATTCAGCAGACACTGCAGATGCGCCGCGACCGTCTTGCCGAACTTGAGAAGAAGATTCAGAACAGCTCGTCGAACAACGCCACCCTGCAGAAGTCAATCGCAACCCTCAAACAGCAGATTGCCGATCAGGAAAGCACCATCGGACAGCTCCGCGGCGAACTCGAAAAGGCACACATCCATATTGAGCAGCTCACAGCCAATGTGGATTCGCTCAACACCGAAGTGGCATCCGTAACCGCCGCCAAGGATCAGGCCGAGCAGACCGCCACTACCCTCACCAACGAGCTCAACACCTGCTACTACGCCATCGGCAGCAAACAGGAACTCAAGGACCACAAACTGATTCAGACCGGTTTCCTCCGCAAGACAAAGATCATGCCCGAGGATTTCGAGATGAACTACTTCACCACCGGTGACAAACGTACACTCAACTCCATCGACCTCCACTCACGCAAGGCCAAAGTCCTGACCAACCAGCCGGCCGATTCCTACACCATCACCGATGCCCCCAACGGCAACAAGGTGCTGAAAATTCAGAATCCCGCCCGCTTCTGGAGCGTCAGCAACTACCTGGTAATCCAGGTCGACTGACCTCCCCTCCCCAATAATCACCCTATCCACTCCGGCGCGTCCTCCCGATGCTCCGGAGTGTTTTTTATTCGACGAATATCCTCCACATAAAACCGTTGCTGCAATGCGTAAGTTTCAGTAGGATTACCTGTGGTGATTGATGACCGGCCGGGGTGCATTAGTCTATTTCAAAAAAAATAGCTAAATTTGCATATTAATAACTTGACTTGAATTCCAATGGGATTTTTCAACAAACTTTTCTCCAAGGAGAAGAAAGAGACGCTCGACAACGGGCTGGAACGCACCAAAGAGGGCATTCTGTCGAAAATAGCGCATGCCGTGGCCGGCAAAAGCAAGGTCGACGA
>DBFWRP010000058.1:0-10104 GCA_048222005.1 Muribaculaceae bacterium
CCAGTCCGGCGTGAGGCGGAACTCCGTATTTGAAAGCATCCAGAAGGAAACCAAATCGCTCATGTGCCTGTTCCTTTGTGAAACCAAGCATCTCAAACATCTTCTCCTGCACATCGTTCTGGTGAATACGAACGCTTCCTCCTCCGATCTCAGTGCCGTTCAGGACGATATCGTAAGCTTTTGCACGAACTGCGCCCGGATCGGTGTCCAGAAGCGGCAGATCCTCGTCCATCGGCATGGTGAACGGGTGATGCATTGCGGTGAAACGGTTCTCCTCATCGGACCACTCCAGAAGCGGGAACTCGGTAATCCATACGAAACGGTATTCGTTCTTGTCGAGAAGTCCCATCTGCTCTGCCAGTTCCAGACGAAGTGCGCCAAGAACGTTCCAAACAATCTTGTTGCGGTCTGCTGCGAAGAGAAGAAGGTCTCCAGCCTGTCCGTCCATGGCTTTGATGAGGGCTTCCATCTGCTCCTCTGTCATAAATTTGGAGAAGGAAGATTTCCAGCTTCCATCCTCATGGATTGCAATGTATGCAAGACCTTTTGCACCGTAACCTTTCGCAAACTCAACGAGCTTGTCGATTTTCTTTCTCGGCATTGCGCCCTGTCCCTTTGCGTTAATACCGCGGACAGAACCGCCGTTTTCAAGCGCGCCCTTAAATACAACGAACTCGGTATCTTTTACGGTCTCGGAAACATCAACCAGCTCCATACCGAAACGCAGGTCCGGTTTGTCGGAACCGAAACGGTTCATAGCCTCTTTCCAGGTCATTCTCTGGATCGGGAGCTGTACCTCAACGCCGAGCACCTCTTTGAACAGGTGTGCCAGCAGTCTCTCATTGACATCGATAACATCGTCTACATCAACGAAAGCAAGCTCCATATCGATCTGGGTGAACTCCGGCTGACGGTCGGCACGCAGGTCCTCGTCGCGGAAGCATTTCACAATCTGGAAATAGCGGTCCATTCCCGACACCATGAGCAGCTGCTTGAGGGTCTGGGGCGACTGGGGGAGGGCATAGAAGCATCCAGGATTCATGCGCGAGGGCACCACGAAGTCGCGGGCGCCTTCGGGGGTTGAGCCAACCAGCATCGGGGTCTCGATTTCCAGGAAGCCTTTCGAGTCGAGGTAGCGGCGTGTCTCCATGGTCATGCGGTGACGCAGCTCGAGATTGCGGCGCACCGAGGGGCGGCGCAGGTCGAGGTAGCGGAATTTCATGCGGAGGTCGTCGCCGCCGTCGGTGTCATCCTCGATGGTGAACGGAGGCACCTGCGAGGGGTTGAGCACCGTGAGCGAGTCGGCTATAATCTCTATGTCGCCGGTGGGTAGGTGGGGGTTCTTGCTCGAGCGCTCGGCAACGGTGCCGGTGATCTGTACCACGAATTCGCGTCCGAGGTTGTTGGCGGCGTCGTTCAGGGCGGCGTCTACTTCATTGTTGAAAACTATCTGGGTGATGCCGTAGCGGTCGCGGAGATCCACAAAGGTCATGCCTCCCATTTTGCGCACTCTCTGCACCCATCCGGCCAGGGTGGTCTTTTTGCCGGCATCGGTCAGGCGGAGTTCGCCACAGGTGTTGGTTCTGAACATTGCAGTAATATGTTGTGATTTATTGATTGCGGAATCACGGCGCGGCGGCGGTGTCAGCGGGCCGAACCGTTGCGCAAAAGTAATCAATTTCTGTGAAATATCGGCATTCCGGGAGCCGCTATTTGGATTCTTTGTGCATGGTGCGGAATGCAGGTTTGCCGCAGCGGTGGATATGCGGGGGTCGGCGAGGTGTGGAAACAATGTTGGCACGAGCAGTTGAGACGGAAATGTTAAAGGTGAACATACCATGGTGTTCCGATGTTAATCTGAGACAGGATGAGTTCCATGCCTGAAAACTATAATAAACACACAAAAAAAACTATTTTTATTTATGAAGCAGTTGATTACGCTGTGCTGCGCGGTAGCTTTTGTAAGCAGTGCCAATGCCGTCGGAACGAACCCTCCATATGTCATACCTCTTGCTTCCGACGGGACTTTTCATAAGGACGGGAACGATTACGTGGACAAGATTCAGATGACTGCCGATGCCGATTGGTATGAACTGAATAATGTGAATCTGGAGTCGGGCGGTTTCATTATTCTCGGCATGGATGCGGCCGGGACCACCGGAACCCTTTATTCCCTTACCGGATGGGCGGTGGAGCCCGCATTGCTTACATGGCCCAATCCATTGGGCATCGTGGCCACTGATGCCGATTACATAGATGTCGCACCGGGGGTTTACAACATATGCTTCCATGAGCGAAGCACCACGGAAAGCGGTTATAATATGGTTTCGGTCATTCCTTCCGACAATCCGGATGAGAAAGTTTATCCCCCGTTGCTCTATCTTGTCACCGACAACACTCACTATGTGGAGCTGCCCCGTACGGCCGACGGTGAATATTCCGCCCAGGTGGCAATGCCGGAGCGATTTGTGGTGGCTTATGAGCCGCGCACCGGTGTGTCGGCATTTATTTTCGGACCGTCGGATGCCGGGGATGCCACGCTTGCCGACGGCACGCCTGTGGATATAAAATATGGCGCGAACACCGATACTTATTTCACTTACGCGCCCAAAGGTGCCGACGGCGGCACGACTACCGCTGTTACAGTAAACCTGATTGACGGGACATTGCTTGTCGGTACACGAATCCCGACAGGTGTTGGTGAGGTCGAGTCGGACAATGGTGATGCCGGGGTGCGTGTGGACGGGACAACATTCACGTTCACCTTGGATGGCGAAAATTCGATACACGACATTTGCGGCAGGAGGATGTTTGCATGCCACGGGGCTGCATCGGTGACCTTGTCGCCGGGAGTGTATATCGTCACTGCCGGTGGCCGCACCACCAAGATGCATACATTCTGACTCGCCACTATTGGAGAGATAAAAAACAAGCAGAGGCTATGACGTAATTAGGTTTTACGTCATAGCCTAGATTTTTTACAGTGCAGGTTGTACATGATTAGGGTGATTGCGATGCTTAAAAACATGGGTGAGGCGGTGTGAAAATCGGAGGCTTTTTTTTACCTTTGCGAAAACTAACCTAATACAATCAGAAACCATGGAGAGAATCATTGAATGTGTGCCCAATTTCAGTGAAGGGCGCGACAAGGAAAAGATACAGGCAATTGTGTCCGCTATCGAGACGGTTGACGGCGTGAAGATGCTCGACGTTGACCCCGGTGAGGCCACAAACCGCACGGTTGTCACGTTTGTCGGCGCTCCTGAAGCCGTTGTAGAGGCAGCATTCAGAGGTGTGAAAAAAGCCCAGGAACTTATTGACATGCGCACCCATCACGGTGCACATCCGCGCATCGGCGCCACCGATGTCTTGCCGCTGATTCCGGTGGCAGGCGTTACCCTGGAGGAATGCGCAGCAATGGCCCGTCAGCTTGCCGAGCGTATCGCCGGTGAACTGGAGATTCCCACCTATTGCTATGAGGCGGCGGCCTTCACTCCTGCCCGCAAGAATCTGGCCGTATGCCGCAAAGGGGAATATGAGGCGCTGGCCGAACGTGCCGATGCGGAAGGGGAGAAGCCCGATTTCGGTGCCCGTCCGTTCGACGAGAAGATGGCACGCAGCGGTGCCACAGTAGTTGGCGCACGCGATTTTCTCATTGCGGTAAATTTCAACCTTAACACCACTTCCACCCGCCGCGCCAATGCTATAGCATTCGATGTGCGCGAGAAGGGTCGTCCCATGCGTCAGGGCCCCAATGTGACCGACAAGCCTGTTGTGGACGAGAACGGCAAGACCGTCATGATTCCCGGCACGCTCAAAGGCACCAAGGCAATCGGATGGTTCATCGATGAATACGGCATAGCCCAGGTGAGCATGAATATCACCGATATAAACAAGACTCCTCTCCATGTTGCCTTCGACGAGGTGTGCCGTGCAGCAGCAGCCCGCGGCGTACGTGTCACCGGCACTGAAATCGTGGGCCTCATGCCACGACGCACTCTGCTTGATGCCGGCCGCCACTATCTGCGCATGCAGCAGCGTTCCACCGGCGTGTCGGATGAAGAGCTTATCCGCATCGCCATCAAGTCGATGGGTCTCGACGACCTCAAACCTTTCGTGGCATCCGAAAAAGTGATTGAGGATATGATTGCCCCGGCGCAGTCAAACCGCCTGATCGACATGACCTGCCGCGGTTTCGCCCTTGAGACCGCTTCGGAATCGCCTGCCCCCGGTGGAGGTTCCATCTCGGCTTACATGGGTGCGCTTGCAGCCGCTCTCGGCACGATGGTGGCCAACCTTTCGTCGCACAAACCCGGCTGGGACGACCGTTGGGAAGAATTCGGCAACCAGGCCGAGGAGGGACAGCAGCATCTCAAGACTCTGCTTGCACTTGTCGATGAGGATACCGCCGCGTTCAACCGCATAATGGATGCGTTCAAGATGCCCAAGGGCACCGAGGCTGAAAAAGCCGAACGCTCCGCAGCCATACAGGCTGCCACCCTCTACGCCACCGAGGTGCCCCTGCGCACCATGAAGGCTGCGGCGGCAGTGTTCCCGCTGCTCAAATCGATGGCATCCACCGGCAACCCGAACTCGGCGAGCGATGCCGGTGTCGGCGCGCTGGCCGCACGCAGCGCGGTG
The DNA here is from genome assembly GCA_048222005.1 of Muribaculaceae bacterium. Taxonomy (GTDB): domain Bacteria; phylum Bacteroidota; class Bacteroidia; order Bacteroidales; family Muribaculaceae; genus UBA7173. The sequence goes on from DBFWRP010000058.1 coordinate 4,642, forward strand.
CTCGGCGCATGGCTTAACGTGAAGATAAATGCCGCAGGACTGAAGGACCGCGCGGCCGCCGACGCGTTGCTGGCCGAGGCCGCCTCGATAGCTGCCGACGCCAAGGTTCAGGAGGCCGAGGTCCTTGACATTGTGGAGAGCAAGATAAACAAATGATAAAGGCTCCGGCCTATCCGATTCAATCAATAAACCAACATCACATACGACGATGACAATAGAGGAATTTCAGAAAGATATAACGGAGGGCATTCCTGCCAAGTTGCCGGAACCGCGCCCCTACGACCCCAATGTGAACCACGCCCCTCGGCGCAAGGATTCACTCTCTGCCGAGCAGAAACAGCTGGCGCTGCGCAATGCATTGCGTTATTTCGACCCTTCGATGCATGCTGTCCTCGCGCCTGAATTCGCCGAGGAGCTGCGCAAGTATGGCCGTATATATATGTACCGGTTCCGTCCGACCTACGATATGTATGCCCGTCCCATCGACCATTATCCCGCACGTTCGCGCAAGGCTGCCGCCATCATGATGATGATCCAGAACAACCTCGACCCTCAGGTGGCTCAGCATCCCCACGAACTTATCACATACGGTGGCAACGGTGCCGTGTTCCAGAACTGGGCGCAGTACCGCCTCACCATGCAGTATCTCTCGCAGATGACTGATGACCAGACATTGGTTATGTACTCCGGCCACCCGCTGGGATTGTTCCCCTCGCATCCGGGCGCACCCCGTGTGGTGGTGACCAACGGTATGGTGATTCCCAACTACTCCAAACCTGACGACTGGGAGCAGCTCAACGCACTTGGCGTGAGCCAGTACGGGCAGATGACCGCCGGCAGCTACATGTACATAGGCCCGCAGGGCATTGTGCACGGCACAACCATCACAGTGCTAAACGCCGCCCGCAAGCGTCTCGGCCATGGCCGCGACAGCATTGCCGGGATGCTTTTCGTCACCGCCGGACTTGGCGGAATGTCGGGGGCACAGCCCAAGGCCGGAAACATTGCCGGTGTGGTGAGCATCACGGCTGAAATCAACCCCAAGGCAGTGGAGAAACGCAAGGCTCAGGGATGGGTGGATGAAGTCTACACCGACCTTGACCTGCTCATGGAGCGCACACGCAAGGCCACAGCAACCGGTGAGACTGTCTCAATGGCATATCAGGGCAACGTTGTTGACCTTTGGGAACGCCTTGCCGCCGAGAATATGAATGTGGATCTCGGCAGCGACCAGACCTCGCTCCACAACCCCTGGGCCGGAGGCTATTATCCCGCCGGTTACACATATGAGGAATCGCAGCGCATGATGGCCGACGAGCCTGAACGCTTCAAGGAGGCTGTGCGCGAATCGCTCCGACGCCAGGTTGCAGCCATCAACAAACTCACCGAGCGCGGCATGTACTTCTTCGATTACGGCAATGCGTTCCTACTGGAATCCTCGCGTGCGGGAGCCGATGTGATGCTTCCCGACGGAAGGTTCCGCTATCCGTCGTATGTGCAGGACATAATGGGCCCGCTCTTCTTCGACTATGGTTTCGGTCCGTTCCGCTGGGTATGCTCTTCTGGCAATCCCGCCGACCTTGCCGTGACCGACCGTCTGGCTGCCGAGGTGCTCGACGACATGCTTAAAACCGCTCCCGAGGATATTCACGGCCAGCTGGCCGACAATCTGCACTGGATCCGCCGTGCCGAGGAGAACCATCTTGTGGTGGGCTCGCAGGCGCGCATCCTGTATGCCGACAGCGAGGGTCGCATGCGCATTGCCCGCGCATTCAACGATGCCATCGCCCGTGGCGAGATTTCGGCACCTGTGGTGCTCGGACGTGACCACCACGATGTGTCGGGAACCGACTCCCCCTACCGAGAGACCTCGAACATCTACGACGGTTCGAACCATTGCGCCGACATGGCCGTGCACAATGTGATCGGCGATTCGTTCCGAGGCGCCACATGGGTAAGTCTCCACAACGGTGGCGGCGTAGGCTGGGGCGAGGTTGTCAACGGCGGTTTCGGAATGGTGATCGACGGATCGGCCGAAAGCGCCAAAGCCATCGACAGCATGCTCCTCTGGGATGTTAACAACGGCATAGCACGCCGCTCCTGGGCGCGCAACAACGGTGCCGTCGATGCCATCAAACGCGAAATGGAGCGTACACCCGGCCTGAAGGTCACGCTGCCTAATTTCGCCGATGATGCCGTGGTGGCAGAGGCCATGAAAGTGTTCAAATGAGTTGACACAAGAGTATAAATCAATCAATATTCACCGGAAATTTCAAAACATAAACCATCATTATGGAAGTTCACCATATCAGCCCCGAATGGATCACTATTGACCGCGTGGGCGAAATTCTTAAAAACAACATTAAGCTTGCCCTGAGCGAGGAGTCGAAACAGCGCATCGTGAAATGCCGCGAATATCTCGACAGGAAAATGGAGACCCAGAAAGAGCCGATTTATGGTATAACCACAGGTTTCGGTTCGCTGTGCAACATCTCGATAGATTCGGATAAACTCAGCGCTCTGCAGAAGAATCTGGTGATGAGCCACGCATGCAGCGTCGGCGAGCGCGTTCCCGCCGATGTGGTGAAGCTGATGCTGTTTACCAAAATTCAGTCGCTGAGCTACGGCAATTCAGGCGTGCAGCTTGTCACTGTGGAACGTCTGGTCGACATGTTCAACAACAACATCCTGCCGCTGGTCTACCGTCAAGGTTCGCTTGGCGCATCGGGAGACCTTGCTCCGCTTGCCAATCTGTCGCTTCCGTTGCTCGGGCTTGGCGAAGTGGAGATGGACGGCAAAGTTGTACCCGCTTCCGAGATGCTTGAGAAGATGGGCTGGCAGCCCATCACGCTGCAATGCAAGGAGGGGCTGGCGCTGCTCAACGGCACCCAGTTCATGTCGAGCTACGGTGTGCATGCCGTGCTTGAGGCCAGAAAACTAAGCCGCTGGGCCGATAAGATCGGTGCGTTGTCGCTTGACGCATTCGACGGCCGTATCGATCCGTTCATGCCCCAGATTCAGGCCATCCGCCCGCATCAGGGTCAGATCAAGACCGGTGAGGCTTTCCGTGCGCTGCTTGCAGGAAGCGAGCTGATTGCACGTCCCAAGGTGCATGTGCAGGATCCTTATTCCTTCCGCTGCATCCCGCAGGTGCATGGAGCAGCCAAGGATACCATCGATTATGTGGCAGGAGTGCTTGAAACTGAGATAAACTCCGTGACCGACAATCCCACCGTGTTCCCCGACGAGGATGTGGTGATTTCGGCCGGCAACTTCCATGGCGAACCGATAGCGTTGCCTATGGACTTCCTGGCGGTGGCCCTCTCTGAGCTTGCCAACATTTCCGAGCGTCGCACATTCAAGCTCATTGCAGGTGTGCGCGATCTCCCGTCGTTCCTTGTGGCCAAGCCCGGCGTGAACAGCGGTTTCATGATTCCGCAGTATGCCGCTGCCTCTATCGTGAGCAAAAACAAGGGGCTGTGCTGGCCTGCTTCATGCGACAGCATCCCCTCCTCGCAGGGCCAGGAGGATCATGTGTCGATGGGGTCGAATGCCGCCACCAAACTCTACGAGGTTGTGGAAAACACCCGCCGCGTGCTTGCCATCGAGCTTTTCAATGCGGCGCAGGCGCTTGAATTCCGCCGCCCGCTGAAATCGTCGGCTGTGATTGAGGCTATGGTTGCGGATTATCGCCGCAGTGTGCCGTTCATTGAGACGGACACCGTGATGTATCCGCTCATCAACGCTTCCATCGACTTCCTGAAAGTGAACAATCCCGACTGGTAAAGCATCGGGGCTATCCAAGAAATAATCAAGCCCGGGCTGGGGATAACCGGTCCGGGCTTTTCAGAATATGCCTGAATCAGATTTTATGAAACTGCTTGTTAATATAGGCGCACTCGTTGGTGCGCGTGCCGATGCGCCGGCGCGTCTGGCCGGTGCCGAGATGAACAATATTCCCGTGTTGGAGGATGCGTGGCTGAAAATAGACGGCGAACGCATTGCCGGATTCGGCAGCATGTGCGGGCTTGACATCGCAGCTGAGGCTGCGCAAGGTGTGGAGGTGACCGATATGAAAGGCGAATGGGTGTTTCCGGCCTTCTGCGATTCGCACACCCACATCGTTTATGCCGGTGAGCGCTCCGGCGAATTTCTTGATAAAATCAACGGACTGAGCTACGAGGAGATCGCACGCCGTGGGGGAGGAATCCTCAATTCGGCCGACAGGCTTGCCGCCACTCCGGAGGATGAGCTGTTCGAGCAGGCCATGGTTCGTGTCAACGAGATAGCCTCCAAAGGTACCGGAGCTGTCGAGATAAAGAGCGGCTACGGCCTGACCACAGCCGATGAACTGAAAATGCTCAGGGTGATAGCACGTATCCGCCAGTCCACGCCGATGCTTGTGAAATCCACCTTCCTTGGCGCTCATGCCGTGGGACGTGCATACGCAGGGCGTCAAGGCGAATATGTTGACCTTATCTGCCGGGAGATGATTCCGGAGGTGGGCCGTCAGAAACTGGCCGATTATGTCGATGTGTTCTGCGACAGGGGGTTCTTCACTCCCGAAGAGACGGCAAAAATGCTTGAGACGGCAGCCAAATGGGGCATAAAGCCGAAGATACATGCAAATGAACTCGATGTGTCGGGAGGCGTGCAGGTAGGCGTGGCTCATGGCGCTGTGTCGGTTGATCACCTGGAACGGACCACCGAGGCCGAAATAGATGTGCTGCGTGGTTCGACAACGATTCCCACCATGCTTCCCGGGGCATCGTTCTTCCTGGGGATGCCTTACGGAAATGCGCGTGGCATGATTGACGCTGGACTGCCGCTGGCATTGGCATCCGACTATAATCCGGGGTCGTCGCCTTCCGGCGACATGCGGTTTGTATGTTCGCTTGGGTGCATCAAGATGAAACTGACCCCTGCTCAGGCGCTGAATGCCGCTACCATCAACGGTGCCGCCGCCATGGAGCTGCAGGGCGAGGCCGGTTCTATCACACCCGGTAAAACCGCATCCTTTTTCACCACTGCTCCGCTCCCCACACTGCAGTTTCTGCTGTATGCCTACACCACGCCCTTGGTACGTTCGGTGTGGCTCCGAGGCCACCGCATCTGAAAATAGGGGAGAATAATAAATTACATAAAAAACTCCGGCAGAGGCGCCGCAAGGCGCTCTGCCGGATGTTTTTTAATTTATAGCTAAAGTAGCTAAAATAGCTATCTTAGCTATTTTAGTCGCATCTTGCAGTGATGAGGATTCGTCCACTGCGAAATTATCTTTTAGTCGTTCGATATACATACTGCCTTCTACTGGTAACTTGACGGTAGAACTAAAAGCAACACTCGCTCCTGAATCAGATTTAAAAGTTCCTATAAATATAGAAGGAACAGCAGTACTAGACGAGGATTACGAGATCTCTGCTAAAGAATTCATAATCAAAGCAGGAGAGACAAGCGCTACTC
>DBFWRP010000059.1:0-4976 GCA_048222005.1 Muribaculaceae bacterium
GTATACACCGGGACATCAATCTGGCCGGCCAGCACCTTAAGCTGATCGATAGCGGCAGGACGATAAACGTCGCATGCCACCAGCAGCGGACGTTTCCCCTTTTCACTTTTGAGTTTCTTGGCAAGCTTTCCGGAGAAGGTGGTCTTACCGGAACCCTGCAGACCCGACATGAGAATCACGGTAGGATTGCCCGACAAGTTCACCTGAGCGGTGTCACCGCCCATCAGGGTAGCAAGCTCATCATGAACAATCTTGACCATCAGTTCCTGCGGCTTGATGGCATTGATTACATTCTGCCCTAAAGCTTTCTGTTTTACTGTATCGGTGAATGTTTTTGCCACCTTATAGTTGACATCGGCGTCAAGCAGCGCGCGGCGCACGTCTTTCAGCGTCTCCGCAACATTGATTTCTGTAATCTTGCCTTGTCCCTTGAGAATTTTAAAACTGCGCTCAAGTTTCTCGCTCAGGTTCTCAAACATGTGATTATACTGTTAGGTTTGGGGATGATTAATGAGATTGGTAACACGTGCGGCCACACTCACACCAGGCGGTTGGTAGCCGTATCAGGGAATATAACCTTCGGGGTGAATGTCTTAGCCTCCTCAAACGGCATAAGACCGTAGGCCATGATGATCACCACATCGCCGGGGAGCACCTTGCGGGCGGCTGCGCCGTTCAGGCAAATAACACCGGAACCGCGTTCGCCGGGAATAACGTACGTGTCAAGGCGTTCACCGTTATTATTATCGACGATATGCACATGTTCACCGGCAATTATATTGGCGGCATCCATCAGATCTTCATCGATGGTTATACTTCCTATGTAGTCAAGTCGTGCCTCAGTTACCGTGACACGATGTATTTTAGATTTCAATACTTCAACCTGCATCATAACGCCGGTGGAATTTTATTTAAAAAGTTCCGGCCTCGGGAGCCGTTTGTATGGATTAAATTCAATATCTGATATTGTCGATCAGACGCACCTTGCCGCAGTATGCAGTGACACAGCCTACGGGGCGTCCGCTGCAAGGGGAATCCCAGGATTCAAGGGGCTGCATGGTCAGAGGATCGACAATCTCATAATATTCCACCTCCATGTGGGGGAAGGAATTGATTTCATCTGTGACATAGCGTTTTGTCTCGGCAAGCGTATGGTCCTTTGCCCAGTCAACACTGCTGCTCAGCACACGGTGAATAACCGGCGCAACCTCACGCTGTTCTGGTGTGAGGCGGGTGTTGCGGCTGCTCATGGCAAGACCGTCGGATTCCCTGCATATCGGGCAATCCACAATCTCGATATCAAAGCCTTCGAGCTGGACCATCTTCCGTATGACGGCAATCTGCTGGAAATCCTTTTCCCCGAAATAAGCCCTGGTAGGCGTCACCATGGAGAAAAGTTTGCTCACCACCTGAGCCACGCCGTTGAAGTGTCCGGGACGCATGGCGCCTTCCATAGTCTCGGCCACTGCCCCAAGGGCAAACTGCCTTGTATCCGGTTCGGGATACATCTCTTCTACGGAAGGGATAAATGCTACATCCACTCCTGCCGACTCCAGTTTCATGCAATCCGCCTCCTCGGTACGGGGATATGTTGCAAGATCTTCAGGATTGTTGAATTGTGTCGGATTTACAAAAACACTGGCCACAACAATGTCGTTTTCACCGCGTGCACAACGCATCAACGACATATGACCGTCATGCAACGCACCCATTGTGGGCACGAGTCCTATGGTTTTACCTTCTGCTCGGGCTTCCGCCACTGCTTGACGAAGCCGTGCGACGGTTCTGATTATTTCCATTTTTTCTTTCATTGAATTCTCCGCATGCCTCTACATCAACGCGGTTTATCCGCCCGGACAGAGGCCGGAATTTCGGGTGCAAATTTAGCTAAATTATGCTGAAAATGCAATGCAAAATGTGCCATAAACCTCAAATGAAACCGTTATTGCCATCCTTTGAGATGGAAACTTTAGTTAATTTACGCACCACCCGCTGCCAATTAGGCGGAAAATCCGTAATTTTGATGCTGATTTCATATTCGACTCTATGATTCAGGAATTCGATTCTCTATTGCTTGAGAACGCCGTCAACGAAATATCCCACCTGCCCGGAATAGGCCGGAAAACTGCTCTGCGCCTCGCCTTGCATCTGTTACGCGAGGATGTGGCGACATCCGTAAATCTGGGCGAGGCAATAATAAATATGCGAAAAGGGATAAAATACTGTTCCGTGTGCCACAACATTTCCGAAACCGAAACATGCGCCATCTGCTCCGACCCTCGGCGCGATGAGACAACGGTGTGTGTGGTGGAAAATGTAAAGGACGTAATCATCTTTGAGCGCACCGGCTCCTATCGCGGCCTGTACCACGTGCTCGGAGGGGTGATCTCCCCCATCGACGGCATCGGTCCGGACAAGCTTCAGATCGACTCGCTGGTGGCCCGCGCAGCCTCCGGGAAATTAAAAGAGGTGATTCTCGCACTCGGCGCCACGATGGAAGGCGACACAACGGATTATTACATTTACAAGCGCCTTGAACCCTACGGCATCAAAATAACCCAGCTTGCACGCGGAGTTGCCGTTGGCAATGAAATCGAATACACCGACGAAATAACACTCGGCCGTTCGTTGCGCAACCGCACACTGTTCGCCGATTCAATCAATCTCTGACACTCAGCCCGCAATCCAGACACATGCCGGCCAGCAATCGCGGCCCATCATGCCACATCTCATTCAAGTGGAAGGCTTATCACGAATTTTGCACCTCCGGTATAGTTAATATCAAGTGCCACATCACCACCCAGCATTTTGGCTATATGCCGTGCTATAGGCAAGCCGATGCCTACACCCTGCGAGGATCGGTCAAGCTTGACGAAACGCTCAAATATCAAGTCTGCCTTGTCTGTTGACACGCCTATGCCTGTGTCGGCGACGTATATCCTGACAATCCCGGCTTCCTCATCGACATCATACCCGACCCGGATGCTCCCCTCGGCTGTAAACTTTGATGCATTTGACAGCAGCTGCACCAATATCTGCATCAGACGGCGGGAATCTGTACGCAGCGAAAGCTCCGGCAGGTCCTCGGCAAGCTGGAGGTCAACCCCAGGCTGCACCTTATGGCGTACGCTTTCCACCGCTGCCTTACACAAGGGCTGCAACACCTCACGCTTACAGTTTATGCTCATTGTATTGGAATCAATTTCCGACAAATTAAGCACATCATTGACTATTGTGTTGAGCAATTCTGCATTCACGGTCACAAGGTTGGCAAAACGCTTCAGATAGGGCTTCATGCCGGCCTCGGAACAATCTACAATAAGATTGGTGTATTCGATTATGGTATGCAACGGCACAGCCACTTCCCCGCTCATATTCCTGATGAAATCAGACTTCACACGGTTGGCCGTCTGAGCCTCGTCACGGGCCTGCACCAGATCCGCCTGAGAATTCCGCAGATTCTCACTTTCGTCACGCAAAGCGTCATTTGTGCCGGCAAGACTGCGGGCAAGCTTTTTGGAATGCACCCACAACGTCACCGACACCACCAGCAGAATTAAAAGTATCGCAGCTGCCGACCATGCCACCACAGCCATCTTATGCTGCATTTCAATTGAAGAACGTGCATGATCGGATTTCATCTTGTTTATGTCATAGACAATCTGCAACTCACGATATTTTTCCTGGTTGCGCTGCTCCAATGCCTCTTCCAGAATATTGTTATACTGCCGCGACGCATAAAGCAGCGACTCGTTGTCGCCTGTGGCGTCAGCCGCCTCTATCATCAATTTCAGCAACAGACGGCGCGTCTGGGCATTATACGGGTAGTCGATATACTTCTTCAGAAGTTCAACAGCCTGACTGTAATTCTTATGCGCCATGGCATAATATATCTGCGGACGCATCGACACCCGGTTAGTGGTGGCTGAAAGCGAATCGGTCTGCACCATGTTCATGGCACCCTTGTAATAACGTTCAACCTCCTCGTTGGTCAGTAAAGGATAGTTGGAAAGCAGGCGCGTATAAATCACATATTTATTTCCACTGTAATCCCTGTACTTGCGTCTCGCCCCTACACTCCCCTTTTCCATGGCAGATATTATGCCCAGCAGACGAGTATCGATATCTATCGACTTTTTATACTCCTCAATATCGGCATATGCCAATGCAGCCTGCACATAATAGCAGTTGCGCAATGCATATGCCTCAGGACGCAAACTCTCGATCAGGCTGCCGAGCTGATCGAGATACTTCGACAGCAGTTCCCCTTGCGACACCGCACCCATAAACAGGCTTAGCGCATGGAGTGTCACAATGTTATCATACACGTTGCTGCTCGGCCCTATGTTGGCCTCCCGCAAAAGCTCCCTGAACATCTCCTCCTTCTCCTTCGGGGTGCAATAACGCACATTGTTAAGGTTCCGGATCATGCGTATAAATGTGAGGGTCTCGTCACGGTCCTCCGAAGCGGGGAATTTTTTAGCCATCTCCAGGTCGCCATCAAGCAGGGAGTCACTGCGCAGATGCAAATTGGCCATATTCCGCAAAGCATCCAGACCGGTAGCCGCATTACCCGACGTCAACGAAGTATGCACAATCAGCCTGCAAAGCGAATCACGCATGGCTTTAGGCCTGAGATCAACCAGATCGTTTAGAATCGCAATGCTGTCGGCCGCTGTGACAGTCCGCTCCAGACGCCGGCTCAGGCTGTCGGCAATTTCATTCTGTCGAAACTCATCCGCCTTTGTGACAGTTGCAGAAACAAACACGGTGCATGCAAGAAGTATACGGGGAATTAGTCTTTTCATTTTAAGGTTGCCTACAAGTTCTGTTACATACTTCGAAGTCATCATAAGCATTCACAAATATAACTATTTTTAATGTTATAAGCAACATTTCTCACATCAATCTATTAAATCCTAAAAAATATTATCACCAAAGCCCCTGGATAGAAACAGACTTATGCCGTGAGGCGC
>DBFWRP010000006.1:0-5387 GCA_048222005.1 Muribaculaceae bacterium
ACATTTGCACCATCAAAATTTTCAAAAACAATCAGCTATTTTCAAAACTCAACACCATGGATTTTGTAAACAGATTGAAATTTTTCATGGAAAATGGGAACATCACCATTTCCCAATTTGCCGACACATGCCGAATACCCCGCCCTACCATGTCGCAGATTCTGAACGGGCGCAACAAGAAAGTGTCGGACGAGCTGATTTCAAAAATCCACACCGCCTACCCGGAACTTTCCGTGCTGTGGCTGATGTTTGGCGAGGGAGAGATGCTGACAAATGCAAATACGCAAATCTCAGAGCCTCAAAACGCCCCTTCCGAGACCGAAGTGACGCCGCAACCATCAGATTCACAAAATAATACATTTGGGAATAGCACCGATTCTGAATTCACAAAAACAGATTCAGAAAAATTCAGCGGCACCTCAACACTCTTTCCTTATGAAAACGGCGCCGAATCACACGACAATATCTTCGGATCTATGGCTGCCGATGCGCAACAGTTCTATGTGACCACACATGAAGTCATAGAATTCGAATCGGGCGCCAACGACCAGGGAACAGCGGGACGCCCGGCACCGACAGACAAACCATCCACCGGCGCCCAAGCATATAATGCGGACACCATCAACAATAACCCAATAGAACAAAACCCGACCGCACCTACCGGCGAAAACACAGCAGAGAAAAAACAGACCAACAATATCTCCCTCCACACAGCCGCCGACAAGCGCATCACCAATATTGTCGTGTTCTACTCCGACAACTCTTTCCAGTCCTTCTATCCCACCATGTTCTGAAGCCGCTGTAATGTGCGCTTAAAGCAAGAGAGTGCCTTTACCCCACACATAGCTAAATGATATTACACCGAAAGCACCTCCCTACAAGTTGATGAGTGCGACATCAGTTTACAGGAACCAAATGCACCTTTCGGTTCGACTTTTTTTTGCAATCAGTCCCCTTTGCAATCAGTCCACCAACCGAAACTTCCGAACCCCTCTGAGCACAAAAAACCACAGCACCGACATTGCATGCTATCGTCGGTGCTGTGGTTTATAATGCAAGCCTCAACGGCTCACAGAAAAAGAGATGTGCTCTCCAACGGATTACTTGCTGGCAATCGATGAAGAAACTGTGAGGCGCAGACGGCCTTTTGCACGGCGGCGTGCAAGAACCTTGCGGCCATCGGCAGTTGACATTCTTTCACGGAATCCGTGTTTGTTAACTCTCTTTCTGTTAGAAGGTTGGAACGTTCTTTTCATTGCGCTATGATGTTATTTTGTTTATTATCACAATTCAGAGTGCAAAATTAACCATTTTCTCTGATATATGCAAATTTTCGATTCATCCATTCAATCCATTCTGCCGACATACCATTCATGAAGGCTCAGACGCAGCGATGACAGTGTGGCATCATCGAGACGACGCACACACAACAGCGACAAAGGGGTATAGGCAGCATCTCCGCGGCGAAGCGAATTCACCTTCACCCTGCCGGAACAATGAATAAACCTGCCGTCGCCCATATACAATCCCACATGATTCACCCTTCCAGTGGCGCTGTTGCCGAAGAACAGCAGGTCTCCGGGCTCAAAACTGTCGATAGCGTCCTTATCCACACCAACCCCTATCCGGGCCTGCTGCGATGCGTTACGCGGCAATATGACACCTTCCGAGAGATATGCCGCCTTGGTGAGGCCGGAGCAGTCGACCCCTTTCTGAGAGGTACCACCCCAAAGATATGGCTGGCCCATCATACGGCATGCAAACTCAATCACGCGCTGTTTATCACAACCGGCCGAACCGAATTCGCCCACCGGCGTTACTTCGCTCCGCAGAATGTATCCCTCACGTCCGAAAGGGACTTTGACCTTGACGAACTCTGAACCGCCACAGGTATCGGCCACCTGCAGCACCGAACCGTTGACAACGTCGGTAACCCGGCTGGCAGCATCCACCTCAGGCGACGCGTAAACATACGTCTGGTCGGCCGCCGTCACCACCACGCGCTCCGATGCCCGCCAATTGTCAAACTCTCTGTCCGTGGGGGTCACCAGCGAGTTGGCTATGACATACCCCCTATAACCCTCGGGAGTCTCAATCCTCACCCATCCGTCCGACGTGTCCAGAATCCTGAGCGGTGTACCCATCAGCACCTGTGTACCCAATTCAGAGGCATGTCCCGGTGTCTCGCGGACACATGCCACCGAAATTCCAGGCAACGCCATTGTCTGCCCGGCAGCAACAGGGATGGCCATAAGAGCCATCCCCATCATAACATATCGTAGAAATATCTTTTTCAACTGACAATATAAATTTATCTATCTGCACTGCTCTCAGGCAATGCCTGAAATACGAAATATAGGTTTATTGCAGACTGAAGTGATCATCCTACAAATAAGTGTGCAAATATTACGCGAAAAGATGCGTCGACATCATGCCATACTTGCCATCACATTCTTCACCGATTCGGCAAGTGCCTCGGCTTTCTCCATCGTGGAAGCCTCAGCATAAATGCGGATAATAGGTTCGGTATTCGATTTACGCAGGTGAACCCATGAATCAGCAAAATCAATCTTTACACCGTCGATATCCGTGATCTTTTCGCCGGCGTACCGCTCTTTCATCTTTTCGAGAATAGCGTCGACATTGATCTCGGGGGTCAGCTCCACCTTGTTCTTGGCAATTTCATAGGGGGGATAACCGGCTTTCAGTTCCGACACCTTTTTCCCGGAGTGTGCAAGCAACGTAAGGAACAGCGCCACACCCACCAGTGCATCGCGGCCGTAATGGGCTTCGGGGTAAATCACCCCTCCGTTCCCTTCTCCGCCGATTACGGCGCCGGTTTCCTTCATCCGGGTCACTACATTAACTTCCCCTACCGCCGAAGCATGATATTCACAGCCACGTGCGCGTGTCACATCCCCGAGAGCGCGCGAGCTACTGAGATTGGAGACAGTGCTGCCGGGTGTATGCTGAAGAATATAGTCGGCTACAGCCACGAGGGTGTATTCCTCCACGAACATCTCGCCATTCTCCATAACGATGGCCAGACGGTCCACATCCGGATCGACAACGAACCCCACATCGGCAACGCCGGTCTTGAGCAGGTCGGAAATTCCGGTGAGATTCTGCGGAATAGGTTCGGGCGTGTGGGCAAACCGTCCGGTAGGCTCACAGTTTAGTTCAATTATATTCTTCACGCCCAGTGCTCTGAGCAGCTGCGGAATCACCACACCGCCAACCGAGTTGACTGCGTCAACGGCCACCGTAAAACCCGCTTTGGCTATGGCATCCCGGTCAACAAGACGGAGTGAAAGCACCTTTTCAATATGGCGCATGTTCCAGGTCTGGTCGGTCATCTCCGTCCCGAGCGCTTCGACAGGAGCGAACGAAAAAGCCTCGTCGGCCGCGATCCGGAGCACCTCTTTACCCTCGCTGTCGTTCAGGAACTCCCCTTTTGCATTCAGCAGTTTCAGGGCGTTCCATTGCAACGGATTATGCGATGCTGTTATGATGATACCGCCACACGCACCGAGTCCGGCCACTGCCACTTCGGTTGTAGGCGTGGACGCCATACCGATGTTCACCACATCGAAGCCCATGCCACGGAGCGTGGCCGATACGAGATCATTCACCATCGGACCTGACAGACGGGCATCCCGGCCTACTACTATCAGATTTGACGATGTTTCAGTTGTATTTTTTATGAACGTGGCATATGCAGCCGTAAACTTGACAATGTCAAGCGGACTGAGTCCTTCGCCGGGACGACCGCCTATGGTACCCCGGATTCCGGATATCGATTTTATCAATGACATAAAAGTGTGAATGGGTTATGTTCTGACTTAGCATGCCGGCATCATTCGTCGCTGCCGGTGGCACCGCGCCTGAGGTAACGCACATCGTAAAGGAACGGGGTGACGTTGGAGATTTCGGATGAAAGTCCGTACTGCGAACGTATAATCAGTTTCACACGGCTCTCCAGACCGATATAGTTGAGAGGCATCTGTATGCCGGAGCCCCACGACGACGAGCTGCTGAGGGTATAATTGCCGAAACGGAACGAGGCCGAACCCAAGGAGAGGTCATCTGAGTTACCCCACCCTTCGGGAAGATAGCCTGAGAAGGGGTCATAGTTCAGCAACGACCAGCGGGTGAAACGGAAATAGACCTGCTCGTCCGTCTGGGCCATGCAGTCCGGGTTACCCGGCTCAAGCACCTGCATGTACACATTCCCCTCCTCGTCGAGCTGATAGAACGGAGCATCCTCCCCCACAAGAAAATTATTTCCTTCCGGCAGGGATGTCTCCACCCGGTGATTCACAAGATAATTGTTTATGGCCTGCCCCTCCTCCGTGAGCAGCTCAGCATAACTTTTACTGTCGTTGCAGGCTGTGGTGGAGCAGGCAAGTCCGGCCGCAGCCACAGCGGCAAGCAAGAGTGTATTGTATTTTTTCATCCTGACTACAAGATTATTATATTTTCATTCGTGAGGTCAAAGATAGCGGTCGAACAGCGGCATGATCCGGTGGAACACCTCCACCGCCTCCTGCAGCGTCCCGTAGAACTCGCCGCCGGCTGCATTCAGGTGGCCGCCACCGTTGAAGTGCTCCTTGCACATGAGATTGACCGGGAATTCCCCTTTGCTTCTGGTGGACACCTTGATATAATCCGCCTCCTCACGCAGGAACACGGAATAGGTCACATCCGCAATCGTCAGCGGCTTGTTGACCAGATCCTCCGTGTCACCTTTCTGATAATGGAAGCGGTTCAGTTCCTCCCTCGTAAGGGTGATTAGTGCGGCCTTGTGCTCATCGAACACCTCGAGTTTACTCTCAAGCGCATAACCGTTGAGCCTAAGCCGGTTAAACGTATTGGAAAAATACACTTTCCTGTAAATCCAGTCCTTGTCGATGCCACGTTCCAGCAGGTCGGCTATCACGCGGTAGATTACCGGGGTGTTTGAATTGTAGGAAAAATTTCCGGTATCGGTCATCATTCCTGTGTACAGGCACATCGCCACATCGGCATTGATCCGGTCCTGCATCCCGAGCGCCGACAGCACATGGTAGACCAGAACTGAGGTGGACGACTCCTCCGGATGCGAGATCGTGACTTCAGGGAACGCGGCCGGATTCAGATGGTGGTCGATCATCACTTTCGGCGCTGGCGACTCCATCATGACCTGCTCCATGAGGTCAATGCGTTTTGGCTCATTATAATCAAGGCAGAACACAATGTCGGCATTCCTCATGAGGCGCGACACATAAGCCTGACTGCGTGAGTACACCACGACATCGGATGCACCAGGCAGGAACATCAGATATTTTGGAGGCGTGTCGGGCACGCACACTCGCGCCCTGAATCCGGCATTGAGCAATGCGTTGCAT
>DBFWRP010000060.1:0-3938 GCA_048222005.1 Muribaculaceae bacterium
TACGTCGAAGGTGTCGCCCTTCTCCTTGTAGCGGCGGTAGGCGCTCACAAAAGCGTTCTCAGCGTAGTCGAAGTAGCTCAGGAAGCCCTGGTGGAATGGTATTCCGGCGCGCATGATTGTGGCGAGCACGGGTTCCTGGGCGGGACGACGGCAGCGGGCGGTGCCGAGGGGCGTCTCGACGTCGCTCTCCACGTATTCCAGGCGGTGGCTGATCTCGTAGGCCATGATCTGGCCGATGCGTTCCAGGTTGGTGCGGAAGCGCAGCGGGTCGGCCTGGATGCGCACGTCGCGCAGCTCCGCCATATAGACGTTGACGAGGCTCGGACGGTCCTCGAAGTTGATAATCTCAATCATTGCCGCAAAATTACTAAAAAATGCACAAAGCACAATGCACATTGCACGGAAAAACGTTGTGGACGCTTCCGCGCAATGGACACAACTTTTTCAGGGCGGTCCTTATCCCGAACTCGCGTTATTAAGCAAGCTCTTAAAATGACGGCTTCCACGAAAAACACCGCGCTCCGGAAAGGAACGCGGTGGCGTTGATTCATGGTATGTCTTGTCGGATTTTACGGCACCATCACCTTGCGGGTGAGACGGCCGTAGCGGACAATGTATATTCCTTTTGCCAAGGAAGCAGGGTTCATGCGCATGCCGTAGAGGTTGTAGACCTCGGCACCATCCGGAACTTCCATTGCACCCGGCATTATGGTAATGGGCATTTCGGCGTCTTCGGCGCTGATTGCATTCACGCCAAGGGTGATGGAATTGAACTGTTTCCATACGTCGGCTGTGCGGTAAGCCGAGGCAGCCTCATGGCGTACTACCAGAGTGGTCTTGGCGAGGACGTCGGCATCGAAAGTGGTGGAGTCTACGGTGGGCGGAGTGATGGCGTTAACACGCAGGGTCTTGAGGTTGGTGCAGCTTACGAAACAGAGCGTTCCGATTTTGGAGACGTTGGAACGCAGGGTTACGGAAGGCAGCTTTGAGCAGCCGTTGAAGACCTGGTTGCCGAGCGATGCTACGGCACGGGGAATGTATACGGAATCCAGCGAGGTGCAGTTCTTGAAGGTGAAGTTGGGCAGCATGGTCAGCTTTTCGGGCAGAATCACCCTCTTGATGTTTGAGCAGCCTAAGAAGGTGGACTGTCCCATGGTGGCAATGTTCGGGCCGAAGGTTACGGAGTCGAGCGCAGTGCAGTTGTTGAAGGTGCCGGCACCTAAGGCTGTGAGCTTGGACGGCAGCTTGACATAGCGGAGCGCTGTGCAGTTCAGGAAGATGGTGCCGCCAAGCGAGGTGATGCTTTCGGGCAGGTCCACGCCGGTAAGGGCTGAGCAGCCTGAGAAAGTGGCGCCACCGATGGCGGTGAGGCCCTCAGGCAGCTTGACGCTCTTGAGCGCCGTGCAGCGCATGAAGGTGGAACCTTTCAGCTCTTTTATGTATGAGGGAACGGTGAAGGTTGTCAGCGCCGTGCAGCCTGCCAGTAAAGACATAGGAATCGCGGTGATGTTCTGCGGAAGCACCACTTCGGTGAGCTTCGGGTTGTTCTGCAGGATGCCGGAGCTGGCGAGCTTGCATTTCGCTACTTTGGGGAACGTAATCTTAGTCATGTTCGGGCAAGAGGCGAAAGCCGTAGAGCCAACGAGATCCATGGTGTCGGGGAGTACTACTTCGGCAAGTCCGCGGCACTCCATGAAGCCCTGGAGGTCAATGCTTTTCAGGCTCTTGGGGAAGGTGAACTTGACGGCGGTGTTGCGGAAGGCGGCACCTTTTATGGTTACTACGTTGGGGAAGGCCGCAGTGGTGAGGCTGGTATCGTTGAGGAACACGGACTCCATGATGAGAGTCACCTTGTCGCCGCCATGGACTTTCTGCAGCTTAGGGCTGGAACCGAAGGCGGAATTGCCGAGGTAGTTGACGCTGTCGCCAAGGGTTACCTCCGTCATCTTGTCACAGTAGGCGAAGACGAGGTTCTCCACACGCTGTATTCGCTGGGGGATAGTCACGGTGGTGAGGGGTGTGTACTCGAAGCATCCTTCCTTGAGCATACGGAGTCCCTGCGGAAGGGTCACTGCCGGGAGGGAAGACTTGCGGAAGGCGTAGTTGTTTATCACCAGCACGGTGGCGGGTATTGTCACCGAAGTTATGCCTGTGGCGCCGTCGAAGGCATAACAGCCTATCTCCACAACCTTGTACTCCTTGCCGTCTATTGTGGCTGTGGCCGGAATGTTGACGTCGCCGGTATAGGAATTGCCGGTAAGGCCGACAAGACGGTCCTGTTCCGAGAGGATGTTGTATTTCAGCCCGTCAGCAACCACACCCTGCTTGGTGCCGTATTCATATACACGCTGGAAACGACGCCAGTTGTACTGGTAGTCGAACCATGTCCCGGCGGGCACGTTGAGCGTGGCGCTGGCCAAAACGGAAGTGGCGAAAGGCGAAGCCTCGATGTCCGGGGCCTTTGGGCTGTGGGCGTTGATGGTGCGCAGTTTCAGAGTCTTAAAGAAGGCCCCGTACTGTATATCGCGCAAGGTGGCCGGCAACGTCACCGTGACAAGCTTGTTGTTGTTGCTGAATGCGTTCTCTCCGATGGAGGTCAGGGCATACTTAATCCCTTCGTATACTACGGTGTCGGGAAGGTTCACTTCAGTAGGGTTGGCGGCGTCGGAGGCGGTGAGCTGTACGGTGTGCTCTATGGCCGACAGGACCTTGTAGCTCAGACCCTCGCTCTGGAAGGTCTGCGCCGAAAGAGTCAGTCCGCCCAGCGTCATCAGCGCTGCAATGAGGTACTTGCTTTTCTGCATATATTATTGTGTTATGTTGTTGTTTCACTTTGCTCGCAAATTTATCCTATATTTTTCCTTCCTACCACTATTCATATCCTGCAAATTTACTATCTTTGCAAAATGAAGTGTACTTATAAACTACTGCAACGAATCCTAATACACTGATATGCACTATGTTACCTCTCTCGTTTAAGATGCGGCATATGGCGGCAGAAGTGGCGGCAAAGACCTGCCGCGCTCTCGCTGTCTCTTTATGTTTACTCCTTGTCTGCGCATGTCCCTATCTCCTGAGAGCCGACAGAAGCGTCTCGACAGACCTCAAGAGCCAGTATTTCCTCAACAAGATGCAAAACGAGAAACTGCCGGTAATGCGCAGGGTGCCATACATAGATTCCCTTGAGCGGCTCGACCCTTCCTTCGCCTCGCGTCACCTGAACAAGAAAGGTCATCTCTATATGAAGGCCACACGCTTCAACGATGCCCTGCGCTGCTTCGAGAAATTGGCGAAGCAAAAGAATCTCTCTCTCGACGAACGTCTGAAAGCGTTGTACTGGCAGGCATGGTGCTACAATGCCACCGCGCAATATTCCAAGGCGTTGAACACCGTACTCAATATCTTTGCGTCCGATAAACCTGACTCTCTGTGGTACCACGATGCATATTCCTATCTGCTTGTGTACAGAACTTACGATTTGCTGAGGCAGCACAATATGGCCGAACGCTATCTCGTCAAGGCCGACAGTGTGCTTAAGTCCAGATCTCCAAAGTCTAAGAAATGGGGAGATCTGCATCTTACGGTGGAACTATACAAAGCGGCTCTCTACCTGTGCCGGGGAAGGTATCCCGAGGCTTTGGCGCAATGCAGGAAGACACAGCAAATGGCTGTGACTCCCCTCGACAGACAGATGGCCGACATGAACTTCGCTTATCTGCTGGAATATATGGGCGAACCGGCAAAAGCGGAGGAGCTGTACAATCAATTCATGCAAGAGAAAAACGAGGATATAATCTATAATATCAATTATGAAAGCGCAATGTTCAACTATGCCCTGCTGTTGTTGAAACAGAAACGATACAAGGATTCGGAAGCGATATGCCGCCGACAGATTCCGAACACTTTCATCACCGGCCAGAAGAATACCCGCGGACTGC
>DBFWRP010000061.1:0-1246 GCA_048222005.1 Muribaculaceae bacterium
CAAGATATACGGTGCGACCGACAGCTTCGCATACATGGCCATTCCGTTTTTCATGATGGCAGGCCAGATCATGGAGCAGACCGGTATAACAGAAAAATTCATTGCTTTCGCAAAGAGCATCATCGGCCACATCCGCGGCGGCGTTGCGCACACGGCAACCATGGCAGGCGTAATAATGGCCGGCGTTTCCGGCTCCGGCAACGCGGACACCACGGCTATCGGTTCTCTTATGATCCCCGCGCTTGTCGATGACGGCTACGAAGAAGGCTTTGCCGTTTCGGTTGTTGCCGCGGCCGGTTCTCTCGGCCCCATCATTCCTCCGAGCGTTATGATGATCGTCTTCTCCAATGCCGCAGGCTACGACGTCGGCAAGGTGTTCATGGGCGGCGTTGTTCCCGGCGTTCTCATGGCTCTCGGCTTCATGCTCATAGCCTGGAATTATGCCAGAAAGCACAACATAGGCGGCGGAAAGTTCGGCGGCTGGAAAAATGTAGGCAAAACCTTCCTTCAGACTGTCGGTGCGCTTGTAATGCCTATCATTATTATAGTTGGCATCGTCGCTGGCGTGTTCACCGCTACAGAAGCCGGCGTTGTCGCCTGCGTATACGGCATCATCTACGGCATAGTCATCAGAAAGCTCACCGTCAAGGGCTTCCTTCAGGGTCTTGCCGATTCCTGCGTTGCCGCCGTCGGCCCGATGATGATCATCACCTATTCCTCAATCTTCAGCTACATGCTCACACGTATGAACGTTGCAAGAATGATCAGCGAGTTCTGCGTTGCCAACATAAGCAGCGAGTGGATGTTCCTTCTGTTCGTTCTCATCGTATGCACGATAGCAGGTTGCTTTATCGACGGCATGGCAACCATGCTCATGCTGCTGCCCGTTCTCACCCCGGTTGTCACCCTGCTCGGCATCGACTTCCAGCACTTCGCTCTCGTTTATGTCATGGGCCTGCTCACCTGCCAGATAACCCCTCCGGTCGGCAACCTCATATATGTCGCAGCAAGTATAGAGAAGACGCCTGTAAAGAAAGTCATAAAGGCGATTCTCCCGTTCTGCGTGGTCATGATCCTTGTTATCTTCATGTGCATCTTCATACCGCAGCTCGTCACATGGCTGCCCAACTTAATTTACGGTTAATAAAAACCGATTCCGTACTTCCGGTGGGCACGACCCGCTGAAAAAATATTATAGAGAATGGAGAAAAGTGTAATGAAAAGATTCTTAGCACTGCTTCTGGCT
>DBFWRP010000062.1:0-1373 GCA_048222005.1 Muribaculaceae bacterium
GTATCGCTATGGGACACGACGGAATGCTCTATTCGCTTCCTTCGCGTGATATTATTGCGGACAGCGTCGAGTATATGGTGAATGCCCACAAAGCCGATGCAATGGTTTGCATTAGCAATTGCGACAAGATCACTCCGGGGATGCTAATGGCATCCATGCGGCTCAATATTCCGACTATCTTTGTCTCCGGCGGTCCGATGGAAGCCGGTGAGCTGGATAACCGCCATCTGGATTTGATCGATGCCATGATCGAATCGGCCGACACTTCGGTCAGCGATGAACGGATCGCGCAGGTGGAACGGAATGCCTGTCCGGGATGCGGTTGTTGTTCCGGTATGTTTACGGCCAACTCGATGAACTGCCTGAACGAAGCGATCGGCCTGGCTCTTCCGGGCAACGGTACGATTGTCGCTACGCATGTGGGCCGTACACAGCTGTTCCGCGATGCTGCCCGGCAGATTGTAGAAAATGCCTATAAATACTATCGTGACGGAGATGAATCGGTTCTTCCCCGCAGTATCGCTACCCGTCAGGCTTTCCTGAATGCCATGTCATTGGATATTGCAATGGGTGGTTCCACCAATACGGTTCTCCACTTGCTCGCCATCGCGCAGGAAGCTGAGGCGGGCTTCACGATGGACGATATCGATATGCTCTCCCGCAAGACTCCTTGCCTCTGCAAGGTTGCTCCCAACACGCACACCTACCACGTCCAGGATGTGAACCGTGCCGGTGGTATCATGGGAATCATGAACGAGCTGCTGAAAAACGGCTTGGTAGACGGGAATGTGAAGCGTGTGGACGGAATGACGCTTGCCGAAGCCGTGGATAAATTTGCTATCACCTCGCCGAATGTGACGGACGAGGCTGTCAAGAAATACAAGAGCGCTCCCGCCCATCGTTTCAGCATTCGGATGGGATCGCAGGAAACCTATTATAAGGAACTGGATACCGATCGTGCCGCCGGATGTATCCGTGATATCGAGCATGCTTATTCCAAAGATGGCGGCCTGGCTGTCCTGAAAGGAAATATCGCGCTGGACGGTTGTGTGGTCAAGACGGCCGGTGTGGATGAAAGCATCTGGAAGTTTGCCGGTCCGGCGAAAGTGTTCGATTCGCAGGATGCGGCTTGCGAAGGCATCCTCGGTGGAAAAGTCGTCTCGGGCGATGTGGTGGTGATCACACACGAAGGACCGAAGGGTGGTCCGGGTATGCAGGAAATGCTTTATCCTACTTCTTATATAAAAAGCCGCCATTTAGGCAAGGAGTGCGCGCTGATCACAGACGGTCGTTTCAGTGGCGGTACTTCCGGTCTTTCTATCGGTCATATTTCTCCCGAAGCTGCGGCAGGAGGAGCGATTGGACTGGTGAAA
>DBFWRP010000063.1:0-7809 GCA_048222005.1 Muribaculaceae bacterium
GCAGTCCGATTGCCACAGCATTCGTGCCGCCCTGCGGAATAATCAGGTCGGCAAAACGTTTTGACGGCTCGATATACATGCTGTGCATCGGTTTCAGCACATCCTGATAACGGTCTATTACCATCTGGGGGGTACGCCCGCGCTCAATGCAATCACGCGCAATCACGCGGATCAAACGGTCGTCCGAATCTGCATCCACAAAGCATTTCACATCCATCATGTTGCGGAGCACAGGATCAGTCAGTACAAGGATACCCTCCACAATCACCACATCACACGGGTCGACATGTACGGTTTCCTCCTGACGGGTACAGGTAAGATAGGAATATGTGGGCATCTCCACCGATTCGCCGGCCTGCAGTTTTTTCAGGTGCTGCACCAGCAACGGCCATTCAATTGCATCGGGTTCATCGAAGTTGATTTTGTTCCTTTCCTGCTGGGGGATATGCGACAAATCTTTATAATACGAATCCTGAGGGATTACAGTCACTTCGCCCGGCGGGAGCGAGGCCAATATTTTTTTCACTACGGTGGTCTTCCCGGAACCGGTTCCACCTGCGATACCGATTATAAGCATATGAATTTGGCGCTTTTGGATGTTTAGTTGCACGAAATTACGAAAAATCCCCCAACCCATTGCCATGAGAAGGTGTTTTTTCTAAAAAAATAGGTAACTTTGTGTTTGACAATGAACCGTCAGAACCGTCTGGCGGCATATGAATGCTTAGGTTTCCTGCATTTCCAACTTTTTATTTTACAGCCATTCCATAGATAATGTTTTATTATGGTACTATTGAAATCGCTTGAACAGCTCGGACAATATACCCTTTTCATGAAAAGGGCCTTTTCCCTGCCAGACAAATGGTCAATTTTCGGCCGACGCACGGTGCAGGAAATCATAAAGCTCGGTGTCGACTCCATTCCACTTGTCATAGTCATATCGCTGTTTATCGGTGCAGTGATCACAATTCAGATGCAGCTCAACGTATCGTCGCCGCTGATCCCGGCCTACTCGGTAGGTCTGGCCACACGTGACATCGTACTGCTTGAATTCTCCAACTCAATTCTCTGCCTTATCCTTGCAGGCAAAGTGGGTTCGAACATAGCATCGGAAATAGGCACGATGAGAGTTACCGAGCAGATTGACGCGCTTGACATCATGGGCGTGAATTCTGCAAATTATCTGGTGCTGCCCAAAATCGTGGCATTCGTGGTATTCATGCCGGTGCTGGTAATTTTCTGTATCGCCACATCGTTTATCGGCGGTTGGTTTGTCGGAGTTTTCACTGATCTCATCAGCGTTTCAAAATACATCTACGGCCTTCAGGCACTCTTTCAGGAATGGTATGTGTGGTACGGCCTTATCAAAAGCCTGTTCTTCGCATTCATCATCGCCTCTGTCGCTTCATATTTCGGTTACTACGTGAAAGGTGGAGCACTTGAGGTGGGAAAAGCCAGCACGAATGCTGTAGTGTCAAGCAGCATCCTCATTCTGTTGTTCGACGTTGTGTTAACTAAATTACTGTTGCAATGATTGAAGTCAAGAATCTCACCAAATCGTTCGACGACAAAACGATTCTGCACGACGTAAGCGCCAAGTTCTATTCAGGCAAGACCAACCTGATAATAGGGCAGAGCGGTTCGGGAAAAACCGTGCTCATGAAATCCATCGTCGGACTGGTCCGCCCCGAAGAGGGTGAAATCCTTTACGACGGACGTGACTTCCTGAAAATGACAGACTCTCAGGTAAAACAGCTCCGTCAGGAGATAGGCATGCTGTTTCAGGGTTCGGCTCTTTTCGACTCCGAGACTGTGCTCGGCAATGTGATGTTCCCGCTGGTGATGTTCTCGAAAATGTCGCGGGGCGAAATGCTTGACAGGGCCAGATTCTGTCTTGAGCGAGTGAACCTGAAAGGCGCGGAGAACAAATATCCCGCAGAAATCTCGGGAGGAATGCAGAAACGTGTGGCCATAGCACGCGCCATCGCCCTCAATCCGCGTTATCTGTTCTGCGACGAGCCAAACTCTGGACTGGACCCCAAGACATCCATTCTGATTGACGAACTGCTGCACGACATCACCCACGAATACAACATCACAACCATCATCAACACCCACGACATGAACTCTGTGCTGGGTATCGGCGAAAACATTATATTCATAAACAAGGGACACCGGGAATGGATTGGCGATAAAGAGCGTATATTCACCACTTCGAATGAAGCTCTTAACGACTTCGTTTTCGCCACCCGCCTGTTCCAGGAGGTAAAAGATTACATCATAGCCAACGGTGACAAGGAGCCAAAAGGATAATCCGTTTTTATCCTCTCAGGCATGCAGATTTGCCTGACACGCCTGCCTTGCGCCGTTATAACGACTGAAATTCAAGGCATTGACATGAGAGATGAAATGAACAAGGTGCAAACGGAACCAGATGCCGGGACTAACATGCCCGGCAGAGAAGGTTCCACGGCTACGCACAAACAGACACCCGACGAGCGGTTCAAAATACAGGAGACACTCAGGCTGCTCTTGCATAACACGAAAGATATAGCCGAAAAGGATGATTTGTCGCAACTGCGTCTGACTATAGCCAAAGGTGTCGCGGCAGGTGCTTATGGCACAGACCGTTTCGGCAATTCCAATTATTATCGCAGCCTGCTTACGGCCAATGCCTTATGCGAACGCATCAGCCCCGACCGCAACATGGTTGTGGCCGTTCTGCTTTATCCGCTGTGTAAGTCGGAATTCATTACTCCGGCAGACATAGATGCAAAATGGGGAGCTGACATTGCCAAAATGGTGCGCGGACTCCTTAAGGTCACCACTCTCTACCAGCGTGGCGTGGCTGTGGAAAGCGAAAATTTCCGTCGCCTGCTCATGACGTTCGCGGAGGACATACGTGTCATTATCATAATGATTGTGGACAGGTTGATGCTGATGAAAGAGATCAACCACCATCCCAATGAGAAACTTGTGCGCGATGTGGCATACGAGGCCAACTATCTGTATGCGGCACTCGCACATCGTCTCGGGCTATATGCCATCAAGAGCGAGCTGGAAGACATGTCGCTTAAATATACCGACAGAGAGACCTACACCTCCATAGCACGCCAGCTCAATGAGCGAAAAAACTCTCGCGACGCGTATATAGCGGCATTTATAGGTCCTATAAAGGAAAAACTTGAGGCACTCGGATTGAAATTCGATATAAAGGGGCGTACCAAATCTATTTTCTCCATCTGGAACAAGATGAAGAAACAGAAAAACGATATCGACCACATCTACGACCTGTTTGCTATCCGCATCATCATTGACACGCCCCTGGAAAAAGAGAAAACCGACTGCTGGATGGCCTATTCGGTGATCACCGACATGTACCGTCCAAATCCTTCGCGAATGAAGGACTGGATTTCCATACCCAAATCCAACGGTTACGAATCGCTGCACATCACCGTATCCGGACCGGAAGGAAAATGGGTGGAAGTGCAGATACGCACCCGACGCATGGACCTCGTGGCAGAGAAAGGCCTGGCAGCGCACTGGCGCTACAAAGGCATCAAAAGCGAAGGCGACCTTGACGCATGGATGAACAATGTGCGCGACATTCTGGAAAGTGCCGAGCAGGGCCCGATGGAGCTCATGCGTAATTTCAGGATGGATGTCTACGATAAGGAGGTGTTCGTGTTCACCCCCAAAGGCGATCTGTACCGGCTCCCCGCCGGTGCCACACTCCTGGACTTCGCATTCAACATACACTCAAAACTTGGATGTATCTGCGTGGGGGGACGTGTCAACGGGAAAAACGAAAAACTCACCTACAAACTGCACAGCGGCGATACGGTAGAGATTCTCACCTCCTCGGCACAGTCGCCCAAACAGGACTGGCTCAACATCGTTGTCACATCAAAGGCAAGGAGCAAAATCCGTCAGGCGCTTAAAGAGCGTGAAAACCGTGCTGCCGAACTCGGGCGTGAGATGCTTGAACGCAGATTCAAGAACAGGAAAATCGACCTTGATGAAGCCGTACTCAGCAAACTAATAAAAAAACTCGGATACAAGACATCAACAGACTTTTTCAACGACATAGCCAACGAACGGCTTGATGTGAATGTGGTGTCGGAGCGATACGCAGCTTTCGACATGCAGCTTCATGAAGCAGCCGACCATCCTAAACGTGTATCGGCCGAGGAGTTCAGCCTCCACCAGCAGCAGGAGGACGCGGAGTCCAAATCGGGATCAGCATCAGAGGATGTACTTGTAATCGGCAATGACATAAAGGGGATGAACTACCGTTTTGCCAAATGTTGCAACCCTATTTACGGCGACGACGTGTTCGGATTCATATCAGCCGAAGGTGTCATAAAGATTCACCGGACCGACTGCCCGAATGCGCGCAACATACGCGAACGCTATCCCTACCGCATGATTCACACAAGATGGTCAGGCAAAATAGGCAGTCAGTTTGCGGTCACTCTGCGTGTGCTCGGACGCGACGACATAGGAATTGTGACAAACATCACGTCGATAATCTCAAAAGAGAAGAACGCCACACTGCGCAACATAGCCATCGATTCGCACGACGGGCTCTTCCAAGGTCACCTCACTATAGGCATAAACGACAATCGCGCACTTTCGTCACTGATCAAGAAGATTGCCACTGTGAAAGGTGTGAAAGACGTGCAACGCTCAAACTGACCTTATGACATTCAGCAACCAAAACAGACAACAATATGAATAACCGGTTATTACCCGTAGGCTCATGCCTCATAGCCCTTATGTGTGCCTGCGGAGGCAAACAGGAAAATCCGCAAGCCCGCGAACTGCTCGACAACGCCAACGCCGCCTTCGAGCAACAGGATTACGCTCTGGCCACGACATTACTTGATTCGCTGCAAAAGACATTTCCTTCGGAGTTGGGAATACAGCGTGAGTCGATGGCCCTACGCCCGAAAGTGATAGAACAGACAGCAGTAGTGCAGCTGCAACAGCTCGATTCACTTGACGCCGCCGACACATCTACTCTGACATCGCTTAAACCGGCTCTCAAATGGATAAAGACTCCGGGCATGATAGAGGGGTATTGGATTGATGCCAAGGCATATAATCCCAATTTTATGAATACCACAGGCATTGAAGCGCGAGTGAACGAGATAGGGCAGTTCTACATTGTTTCGTCTGTGAATCCCGCCGGAAGCCTGAAACATACATCCATAACTCTGAAAACTGCTTCCGGCTCAGCGACGACTCAAACTGTGCCTTACGACGGAGAAAGCAATTACCGCATCGGAGGGGGAGAGGTGATTACCTTCTCACCCGAACAGTCCGACACCATCGGAGCTGCAGCTTTGCATGCCGTCAGCACGAACCCGTCTGTGTCCGGCACACTTATTTTCAACGGAGCTAAGACAAACAAATCCATACGTCTGACCGCAGCCCAGACAGCCGCCATAGCTAATGCCTACCGCTACAGTTCTGCCGTGATCCGTGCACGCGACAATCAGGTGCAACGGCAAAAGCTCAACCGCACCATCGAAATTGCCCGTCAGCAGGCGGCCAAGGCATCTGTGACTCCAACTGAATAACAGATACAACAGGCCCACAAAACTTCGGAGGCACGTGAGATTGAACTCACGTGCCTCCTTTGTAATTGTTGTCCTCCTCAATTGCGCATCGCAGCGCGGTGTCCTTGCATGCATTGAGGAGAATATGCTGTTACCGCCATCAGCCCTGATGCTGCGGGCGGAGCAAATCGTTCACGGTTTTTACAGGATTAAAGGTCTCGATAGGAACTTCAACAAACGCGGTGAGCCAGTCGCTCATGGCTCCATTCCAAAGGCCAGGCAACTCAAGCGCCTGCAGGTTCTTTCCATGAAGTGATTTCGATGAAATGAAGCCGGTGGCGTGATCAACGTGCTCGGGAAGATTGAAATGATGCCCCTGCAGGTCGGTGATGTAGCATACAAGGTCCACAGGATTGAAATGGGTGGCTTTTGACACCATTTCAACACTTGCGGCATCCTTGCCGTCAATCTGGGTGCTTTCAAGAATCTGCAACGACTGCGAACCATCGGCATTATATGCAATGAACGGTCCGCCTCCGGGCTCGCCTTCATTCTTGACCATTCCGCATACACGCATAGGCCGGTTGAGCTTGACACGCAGATATGTGGCCAGATCCTCGCCCGACAGGTTGTGAAGTTCAGGTGCATCGAAGGAGAACGCCTCACGCATGAATGAGCATATCTCACGGAGAGCGGCATCGTCATACGTACGATTATCAATCAGACCGACATATTTCGCCACCTTGTCATGAAGTTCAATAAGATATCCAGCAATAACCTGCTTGTAATGAACTGTAGGTTCACGCAAGGCATCAGGAACCACATTGTCAATGTTTTTGATAAATACCACCTGTGCATCTATGTCGTTCAGGTTACGTATCAATGCTCCATGACCGCCGGGACGGAACAGCAGCTGACCCTTCTCGTCACGGAACAAGGTGCCGTCGGGATTGGCAGCTATCGTATCGGTGGAGGGGAGCTGTTCGCTTAACGAGACATTGATTTTCACTCCGAGATTCTTCTCAACCTCCGGAACCACCGATGCAACCTTCTTCTCGAACGCAGCACGATGTGCAGGCGAAACTGTAAGATGCAAATTCACTTTGCCATCAGCCTGACAGGCCGACTGAGCACCTTCCACAATCTGCTCCTCAAGAGGTGTACGCGTGGTCTCGCCGGCAGCACGATGGAATGTCAGCAGCCCTTTGGGCAGATTGCCATAATTCAATCCTTCCGGCAATATTATGGAACCTATCACATCTTTTTCGCGTCCCTGTGCAAGCAGTGTGTCGACATCGGCACCGAACCGCTGCATTACCACAGAGTTCAACTCAGGATAGAATGCCATTTTGTGGATGTTTTCAACGACTTCCGCCACGGGTGAACCTGCAGCAGGATGCATGTCCTCGCCATCTACAAATGAGAACAGTGCCTTGAACATGCGCGAGGCTGCACCAGATGCCGGCACGAACTTGCACACATCACCACCGTCTGCCAGATACTGTCTCCATCGGTCGACTGCAGCGGCCTGCTCATCAGCCGACAAAACGGTTATCCCCTTGCCGGGACGGGCCGAATCGACCAGTTTAAGATAGGGGAATCCGGTGGCAAAACATTTCAGTTGCCTTTCCAGCTCGGCCGCTGTAATACCGCGGTTGTCAAGCATCTTCCGATCAGAATCATTGAGTTCCATAATAGATAATATTTTATTGTAAGGTCAATTCATTCGTTTTAACAGGTTGTAGGACGGCACCACCCCGAGTTCACCGGCTTTTGAGAGGTTTTCCACGCCTCGGTCATGATCACCGAGATGGAAATATACGTAACCCCGGTTGTAGTACGCTTCTCCTAAATCAGGTTTCAATTCTATCGCCTTGTTATAGGCCAGCAGGGCAGAGGTGAGATCTCCGGTCTCTGCCAAAAGATTGCCTTTGTTGAAATAAGCGAATGCCATGCGTGGCGACAGACTGATGGCCTTATCGAGATCGGCCATGATGGCTCTCAGCTCGGCCACACGCGCCGGGCCATCAGGGGCATTCCCTGACTGCAAGGCCTTGTAGCGGGCCACGGCACGTTCAAAATATCCTAATGCAAAATCGGGGGTAAGCTCTATGGCCTTGTTAAGATCCGCCACCGCTGCCGCATAATTGCGCAACACGGCAAAATCCATTGCCCTCGCGAAGAAATCTATGGCACGGGGCTGATGTGTGGCCAAATATGAATTATAATAATCAATGGACTGGAA
>DBFWRP010000064.1:0-17067 GCA_048222005.1 Muribaculaceae bacterium
GCAAGTGCACCAGTAAAAATTAACTTTTGTAATTTCATGATTATTGTGATAATATGATTGTTTATCAATATTTATACCGATATGGCGTGAGCACCTGATCACCAGATCCAGTTGTAATGCACCACTGTTTTGGGCTGATTCTGCGCCCATGCCACAGCCACCTCCTTGGCAGCCTGGATGCGCTGCTTCTCAAGATTCACGGCATTGCGGTACTTCTCCTTTGTCTCGAAATCGTAGTTCTCCTTCACAACAGCCGCCATTTTGCTTCCCAGAGCCTTTGCCTGAGGATAGCAGGCTGCCGAGGGGTCAATCTGCGACAGATAGCTGTAGGCGGCAGCCGCTCCGGCATCGGTGGGGTTCTGAGCCCACTCCCCTTCTGCTTGCGCAAGCAGCATGGCACCGTCGTAATTCACTTTATCAGTGTAGATATTGTCGGCCAGGGCAGATGCCTGCGCATAACCTTCGCAACACTCGGGCACGGCGGTGGCCCAGTAAAGAGCCTCTTCGTAATTGCGTGCCTTCAGAGCTTTCTGGGCCTTGCTCAGATAGGTGGGATAGTTCTTATTGAAATAATCAATAATCTTCGCCTTTCCTGTCTCCACAAACGTGGCGAACAACTTGTTGCTGGCGTTGAGGCTGCCGAGAGCGCGTATCAGTGCCTGCTCGTCGCTCGCACCAACACCTTTCAGCGGGAAAATCTCTGTTGCATAGACCTTCTGCCCTATGCCGTCGCAGATGGCAAGCTGCAGGTTGGTTTTTACCATCACACGGCCACCGACTCCACCGGCCTCCTGCGAATAGGCATGGTCAAAACGCCCTGTCAGGAAAAACTGGCAATCATAGTCGCCGGCTGCAACCCCTACATGGGTAAGAGCCATCTTCAACTTCGACTCAAGCTGTCGGGCCACACGGGGAGGAACATTCTCGCCTTCTGAAATTGGTACTATACCCATGCCTATCTCACATTCTGCGCCCATCGCCAAAGCCGGGCAGCACATGAGAGCGGCAAGAGCAAGAACCTTGATTTTACTAAGCTTCATAAGCAGCTGTTAATTATTAAACGTTATGAGTAGCTTGAAAAAAACATACGGTCAGACACCGCTGTACACGTACATTTCTTTCTACCAGCCTCGTATATGTCAATGATAAGGTTTTGAATGGGTGGAATCTTATTTCTCACCGATATAGATACGACCTGCACCAAGACCTGTCGACGCGTTTTCGGCCACGATGCCATGCGATTTCATCAGGTTGATCAGACCATCCGACCATGTGCGCGCGTTGGTGTACTTGCCGGTGGCGTCGCGCAAGGGGATGCGGACCTGATTGAAGCGGCTCATGTTGCGGCCTGCAGCACGCTCATTGAACTGGTGGTTCACTGTGTTGTCGCTCACCCAGTCATAGATAAGCTGACGCAACTCCTTGCCTCCGAACTCCGAATTCATTGTCAATCCGGCGCCATTGTCAATGATGCGCACATCCAGACGGATTTCGCGGCCATTGGTCTGGACATCATTAAAGTAGTTCTGCAGTTTCGTGCTGAATTCGTCCATGTTGTTTTTTGCCGTCTGCTTGAGAGCAACGGTGAGGGGAACAGTGCGACGCACCTCGCCAGTCTGGCCGGCTATCGTGGCCACAGATTTGTTGGAATATGAGTCGATGGCCTCGATGCTGTAGTCGGCGGAATAGATGGAGCCGGCATTGTTCACATTCCAACCCACCTTGAATGTAATGTCAGGTTTGGCTCTTTTCAGAATCTCATCATAGGCATTGGTCTGTACACCCGAGCCGGATTCGGCTCCCTCGAAAGCCTCGTCCAGCATTTCATCCTCGTCATCAGCCTCCTGGCTGGCATTCGGGTTTGTAACGGGGAAACCACGGTCCTCCATAATCTGCTGGATTGCCTTGCGGACATTATCGAATTCGGTATCAACCAGTGCCTTGTCATAATCTTCCCGCTGTATGGTCTTTCCGTTACGCTCGGATTCCACTACATAACCCTTTGAAATGCACCATGGTTTGTCGGGCAAAACCATAACTGTTGGTTCGGCAGCCGACGCAACACCGGCACAGGTGAGAGAAATCAATCCCAAGAGAATTTTTCTAATAAGAATCATTGTTGTTTTGGATTTTGATTGGTTTGATTGGTTTTATTTGTGTTTAATTGATCCATTTAGTGCCGTGTGCCGGGCTTTAGGACTCCATCAGCCTCAAGCTGTCGGCGCAGCCCCTCACGGTCAACCGTTACAATAACCCCGTAGTTGTTGATCGATGAGCCTTTGGCTTCGAGGCGGCTCGCCTCGTTGGCGCTTTCCTCTCTGACAAATTTGCGGTACTCCCCTCCGTCGGCAAAGAACGGATTGAAATACTCGGCATAACGCTCGCGGGCATTGACTTCGGGCACAAGCGGCACCTGGTTGCATTCACCGGTGCCCTTTATCCCTTTGAACAGCACATCGTTTACGGCGTTCTTCTTGGCCTGCTCTATGGCGTCGGCCTTGTTAGAGCCTTTTCCCCAGGCGCGTAGTGTCTGCGAACCGTCGCCCTCCACACCCATGCATGATGTTTCAAACGACACGTAGGCGGCCGAACCGGCCACACGGGTGGTGTGCTTTGAACATGCGGCCGTCATAGCCAGCAAAGCGCAAGCGCACAGTGCGATATGGATATTTCTGGATTTCATGATATGACAATGATTTATTAGAATTCGTAGCCAAGACGCAGGCACACGAAACTTGTGTAACGGTAGGACTTCTCCCTGCTCTCGCTGTACGACTTGATGTCCTGTCCCATATAGCTCAGAGCAAGGGTGAATGCCTGACGCGGTTCGCCGATGCGCACGCCCACGGAGGGACGGATCATGAAGCCGTCCTTGATTGAACCGCCGACCTCTAAGCCATAGTAAGGAACTGTGCGACGGTAGAGGCCAGGCATAAGATTGCCGCGTACGGTTGCAAATATCGGCATGCCCCAGGCGAGGTTGCCCGAACGCAGATCGTGCTGCCATGCATAACGGCGCACACCGGTGCCCACACCAAGTTTAAAGAATTCGTTGATGCGGTAACCAACGGTCACATCAACCTCCGCAACAGCCATGTTATGACCAGAGAAATGACATGAATAGCCGCCAAGCACCTCGGCTGCAAGCCATACACCACGCTCATATGTCGTGTACTGCGACTGGTTCGGGTCGCTTCCCACTCCGGGGATGCGTTTTATCTGATTCTCCTGACCCGACATCTGCAAAGCGCCCACAGCCACTACAAGCGCCAACAATAGCTTTTTCATATACCTTTATCTTAATTGTGTGTGTACCAGAATTCAACGCCTTTATTTACCATCCTGTACGGAGCGACTTTATAATGCCGTCCTTCTCAAGTTTTGCCCTGAGCGCACTCACATTGACTGTGACAATCTGGCTGACATGATAGAGTTTGCCGCTTTTCATCACTTTACGTGTGTCGGCCACCACATCGGCATACTTGATGGCTTCGCCACTATCAAAAAAATCCTTGAAATAGTCGGCATGCATCGTCTCCACATCGGCATTGCCGCATATGGCAGGATGATTGGTGGAGGCATCAAAGCTCTGTGTGTTCGATTTGTCGGCCCATCCTTTGAACATCACGCCACGCACGGCGCAACGCCGCAGGTCCGAATCAGTCACCTTATCGGCTTTCTTGGCCGAACAGGTGGCCACTATGAGCGGACGGCCACCGTTACCAATACCTTCACCGGCGACAGAAACATCTACTACATCCGGGGTTTTCTCCTTGGCTTCCGCGACCACGCACATCAGTACGCATGCCAGAATCATCAGTAATTTTTTCATAATCAGTTATCAGAACTTTTAGATTAATGATTTTATCGGGAATACAATAAATATTTCGTCATGATTCATGGTTAAAGCAAGGCAAAATGCGCCTCGGATCCTCTTTGCTTCTCGCTTTTATTTCATGCACTGTGTTGCAGCGCACATGATTGTAAACAATAATTGACAAAATTACTAAAAAGGCTAAAAAACACCCCCCAACAGTTAATTTACGTTAATAGCACCAAACTGACTGATTACCAACATATTTTCGCCGCTCCAAATCATTCAATTACCGGATTAAACCGAAAGAGCGGTGCATTTGATTCTTGTAAATTGAAGCAGCATCCATCAACTTGTAGGGACATGCCTTCGGCATGTGAATCAAAAGTGTAATAATATCCTGCATATCAGGTATGTTCCACGTGCCAAAGGCACGTCCCTACAAATGAGCGAGCGCATTGTCTCAGAAGTCTGTTTCTATCAATACACCATTTTTTCGGTTTGACCCCAATTACCACTGCGCCGAAACATCGCCTGAAACGCAGCACGGGCCGGAAACCGCCATATTGCGGCTCCGGCCCGTGTCTGAGCTAATTGTTATCAGGCTTCGTTACATGAACGATCTGCAGGATTATTACATAAGCACCTTCATCCCTTCAATGATATAGACTCCACGAGGCAGATTGTCAACCACATTGCGTCCGGCCGACAGGCGGATTGTGCCTGCACATGTCCCGTCGGGACGGTAGATTGTGGCAGTGAACGCCTCGGGAGCGTTTATCACAAGCGAATCTCCCTCACGACCGAATGTAAGTGCAGAGGGCGACGAGGGCGCATCTACGCCCGACCACGAATCCTCACCCAGATCGATGCCGATGGATGAGGCTCCGCTTGTACAGATCGCGTAGACCGTGAACGGATTGACACACACCACTACCTGAGCGTCATCATCCCCAGCCTCGGCGGGCTCAAATGCAGTGCCGGCCTCATTCAGCAGATATGTGGATTCCCTGGGAGCCTCCAGATTGCCATATGCAGCCGCAAGCGTATAGTCCGGGCCTGCAACGGCCATGCTTGCGGGAGTGGCCGGAACCGTTATGTTCCGGGCCGACAGGCACACATCCTGATCCGGCGCGCTCACACGCAGCAGACATGGATGGTTGGCCATGACGGCAGCCTGGCGCATGAACAGATTCTTTTCGGTATTGAAAGCTATCACGGCATACTTCCCGGCATCGGTGTCCTCTTCCCAGCGCGACGACGGCGACAGAGATGTGCCGTCGGCAGCCAGCTTCACAGTTTCCACATCGAACGGAACCACCAGCGACGACCAGTTGCCGTTGCCATCGGCGGTACGCGCCCCGGTGGTCAGCGAAACCAAAGCACCCTCGGCCAGAGAGAACTTGTTGGCAATGGCCAAAGGATAGCCGCTGCGGAAGTTTATGTCGGCAGCTGAGGTATAGATGCGTCCCTGACGGTTCACCAGTTCGCCTTCAATCTCCTCTGTCACGGTGCCGACAGTGGTGACAATGTAATTGGCCGGTGCAGCGGGCACAGCCACCCCGTCACCGAGAATAACCAGGCAGTTGGGGTTCACACCATCGAAGGCTTTGCCGCTGAATGCCGATGCCCTGGAGGCTCCGGGCACGCGCTGAGGCGCAGCTGTTTCGGTGGCGCCGTTAAGATTGATGGATGTGAGGTTGTCGCAACCGCTGAACGCCCCGTCACCGATTGCGTCAATGCCGGTTAATGTGATTGTCGACAACGCAGAGCAACCGCTGAATGCGGCATCGCCGATTACCGACACCGATTCGGGCACGGTGACCGTGGTAAGATTATCGCAATCCCTGAAAGTTTCGGCTCCGATAGCATCGACATCCGGAAGGGTCACTGTGGTGAGCGACGACATTCCGGCGAACGCCCCGGCAGGCACATCACCTGTCATCTCCGACAGGTCAAGCTCCTCGAGCGTGCTGAACGATTCTGTCACGGTGGCAAGCATCTCGGGTGTCACATCGCCTTCAAGCGATATGGATGTGATGCCCACTGCCTCCTTGGCTTCAATCGAAGTGATTTCAGCCGGATTGAGTGTGGCTCCGTTAAGAGGCACAGCGAAGATTTCAACGGTTTCGTCCTCATCCGTAACGCTGACGGTATAGTAACCCTCCTCGTCGGGCAACACCACCTGCTTGCCGATCTTGACTTTTGCCTCTACGTTCTCCTCGCGCAGATCCGACAGCCCTATACGGAAGCGCACCTCCGAATTCTCCTTCACGTTCTCCAGCACGGGCGACAACCGGTCGGATGTGTTCCACACCTCGAATTCTGTGGCCGCATCGCCTTCGGAAGCCTCATTGTTACGGAGAGCCTCAAGTTCAACCGAGAACAGATCGGAAGCGCATTTGAACACCACATCATAGAGATATACCACATCGACGGCATGATTGCCGCTCTTATCGGCATGTTTGTTGGGATTCCAGTAGGTTACGGCCAGCGAGCCGTCGGCGTTAAGGGCATCGGGCGGCAGGAGTTTGCCATTGTCGTAGATTCGGCTCTTCTGTGCCTCACGATAGGCGTCCGTACCTTCGGGACGTGCCGCTTCGGCTGCATGCACTCCCACAAAAAGCTTGCCGCTCATGTCAATCGACTCCAGAGCGACATTGTCGCCAAGGAACGACACTGTGCCGTTGTCAAGCGCACCGTCGGCAACGAAGCATCTCGAGGTGCTGTATTCCAGCGTGTAGACCGGGTTCTCACCTACGATATTGAATTTATAGCGTTCCCATCCGTTGGTAGCGTCGAAATATCCGCCGTCCATCGGAGTCTTGTAGGCTTCAAGATATTCCGGCTTGACCACAACCGTCACCTTGGTGCAGTCACCGAGGCCGAGATTGTTTGTGGCCGAGGAGGAGTATTGTATATGCGCCACCTGGTTGCCGTTCTTAGGCACACACGGCACATACAGGGTGGTGAGCGAAGTGCAGCCCTTGAAGCAATCGGTCTGCAGGCCACCGGTGTATTTCCACCCGCCCGACGGAGTCTTCACCTTGTCGTAATTGTAAAGGTCTGCCGGAAGCTCAAGCTCACGGAGGCGGCGGCAGTTGAAGAACGCGCCGTTGTCGATCATACGGACAGTGGGGGGAAGGATGATCTGCTCGAGACCCACCACCTGATTGCTGTTGCTGCTTTTGCAGAAGGCATATGCGGGGAACGAGTTCTCCGGGAAGAGGTCGGCCATGCTGCGATCGGCCACGATACGCGCCTCCGACAGGTCGAGATATTTCAACGAGGCCGCAATGTTCGGATTGTTGCGGAACAGGCTGAAGTCCGTATAGTCCAGATCGCCCTTGATGGTAAGCTTCTGTATATTCCAAAGTTTCAGACGTATCTCCTCATCCTCAGGGCCATAATCGCCGTTGAAGAGGTGCTGTCCCTCTTCAAGCACGATGGTGGCGTCGGACAGGCGCACCGGTGGATACACCTTCACATCAAAATCCATGTCCTGCTTGGCAATGAACGAATAGCTGAACGATTTTCCACCCTCCATAAGGGTCTCGCCGTTGAGGGTCACATCAATGAAGTCAGAAGCCGAACGGGGCACGATGCGCAGGTTGATGTCGCGTCCGCGCACTGCCGTTGCCACGGCTCCCGAAACCACAGCGTTGGGCAGCTCGGGGATGCGGATGTTATAGACCGGAGTCTGGTTGTTAAGTGCCGGAAGGGCATCGACCACATTCTCATTCTTCCCTTTCACAAGCGCCCATGTGCGGTTGTTGAACGAGGTGGCCAGACGCACGGTGTTCCCCTCGCGTACGGTCGACTCCTTCACACAGCATTTGATGGTCATGCGGATACCGTCGCCATGCACCCCGGACGATACCGTAGGCGACGACAGGAACTCCTTGATGTTCCCGTCCTTGTCGGTCAGTACAGCCGCCCAGAACATCTGCGCGTTCTCGGCCGGTATGTAGAGGGCGTTGGCACGGATGTCGAACTGCTGACCGGGAATCACATTCACGGCATCGGTGAGCAGACCGACGGTGCCACCCGTGTCGGTGAGCTGCCAGGGAGAATCGTACACGGCACATGGCATCGGCGCCACAAGGCCGAAATGAACAATGGTGTTGCCGTTGATTGCGACGGTGTAGGCGCCATCGGCCTCAGGACAGAGGCGTGTGTTGTTGGCGTACACCTCCATGCGGTTGTCGTTGTCGGCTATATGCTCCGCCGTGAACCTCACTTTTGTGCCTTGGCCATAGCGGCCGGCAGGGGTCTCCGAGTTGAATTTCACTTCGTTGTGCTCCATCACTGCGAACGCGAAATCGGTGCGTGCCGGAATGGGGTCAACTATGATTTTTCCCACCTCGTTCCAGTTCTCCTTTTTGGAGTAGTTTTCCACAGCCTTCTCGTTAGGAACGTGAAGCGTAATGGCCGCTTTGTTGGTACCTGACAGCACACACCAGTTGATGAACTCGGCGGTTTCACGGCCTACCCATATGTCGCGCAGACGCGAAGCGCTGAGAAACACATTATATTCATACGTCTTCACTCCCGCCGGAATCACGATTGATGTGATGCCGCACTGGCGGAAGGCTGCATTGTTGATGCGGTTGAGGTTGTTGGGCAGAACCACCTCGGTAAGCTGTCCCTGACCCTGGAATGCCGACTTGGGCAGCGCATTCGCCTGATTCGACCCGTAGGCGGCGATATAGACCGACGAGATGTCGACTCTGGTAAGTTTCATTTTGGCGCGCATGAACTCGAAATCGCGCGAGTCGATCGAGCCGAACAGGGTGAGGTCCTTTATGGTGCCTGTCTCCGATTCCGGAATAAGTGTTTCGAGCGTGCCCGGATTTTCAACCCAGATGCTGCGTTTCTCCCTCACCTCCGAAGCTTTCTGCACAAGCACCGTTACCTCCTGATCCTCGCGGACGTTGGCTATGGTGTAGTTCACGCCGTTCACCGGGATGAGCATATATCCGTTTGCCTTTACCGTCACCACATCCTCCTCAGGATTCGATGGCGTGACAGTGAACGAATAATCCCAGCCACGCACCACCTTGTCCTCGCCCGACACGGTCACTCCGGCCACACCTGCGGGGAGCTTTATGGCAAAGCATCCGGCCGATGCACGGTCGGCGGCAATCTCATTTACGGTCAGCAGTTCGCCGGCCACAGGCAGCCAGGTTTTGCCGTTGTCGGCCGATGTTGCCATTCTCACCACATCGCCTGCCGCAACAGTCACATCGCCCTTGAGCGAGCAACCTGACACGGTGATATATCCCGCACCGAGCGTAGCCATCGACTGCAGATTGAAGCCGGCAGCCTGGCTCAGCAGGCCTTTCAGCTCACCGCCGGCACTGTAAAGGGCAACAGCTATCTTGCCGCTGAAATCACTGTAGGAAAGGTTCTTCATATTTCCCACACGCACCGTGAAGGTTTTGCCGGAAGCCAGTGCCGTGAGATCGGAACCCATTCCGACCTGACCTCCGTCGGCTGTTATGTGAATTGTCGACCACTGGGCATTGTCGCCGGAGGACGGTTTGATATTGTAGATAATCGTGTTCAGATTGTTGAACTGATGGCTTGTGCTCGCCACTGGGTTAAGAGCTGTGCTCAGGTAGAAACCGTCGGCCAGGCCACCCCATCCCCAGTTGAAATGGAAATAACCGGCGTCGTTATATCCGTCGCACACGAAGGCATGTCCGGCAGTCACATCCTGACCGCAGTAAAGCACCGGACGGCCGGCGTCTATCTCATCCTTCACAATCTTGTCCCAAGCCTGCTGCGTGGCCACTTCGGAACGTTTTTTATAGGAAACGCCCGGATCATAATTGAAATAGTTGGTCAGTGCAGCCGGCACACGCACCTCATAGGCGCTTGAGCCCGACATGCCGAACTGGGTGTCGATACTCTTTGCCGCATGGTAGACAAGCTGAGCCACAGCTGCTGCTTCGGCCTCGGTATAGCCCGAGCGGTAATTATCCATCCGCATGTTGTCCCAGTCGTAGGACACATCGAAGCTGACGCCAGCGAAATCGCCCCTCCCTTGTGCCGGGTAGTTATGATACTTCATTATGGTAGCCATTGCCGTTCCGACGCATCCCACGAGCGGACGTCCGGGAATATCGTTGTTGAACGGCCCTTCCTGACTCCATGTTGGTGTGGCGAGCACAGTCTCCTGCGCCGACCGGGCGGCTGCGGCACGCACTGCCAGACGTCGCTGAGGCGCGGCCTGAGCCTTCTGCAGGCCGGAAGCGGCTTTTATCTCTTTTTCCACCCCGCTCATCATCCACCGCATTGCCGGCGGAACCTTCGACACCACATAGGGATTCTCGAACGAATAGCCCAGCACAGGAGTCGTGCAGTCGTCGGCCGATACTATGACAAATCCCTTGCCATCTGTCGCATTAAACACATAGTACACCGGCTTCGATGGTGAGCCTGCGGTGTAGACAAGCTCCAAAGTTCTGTCAGATGCTAATCCGCCTTTACGGCTGGCACTGAAAAATTCATCGGCCATCTGCCTTGCATCGTCTGCCGACACCACGCCGGCATAAGCCGACGGCGATGCGCACGACAGCAGGGCGAGAATTAGCATTTTGGATGAATGCTTAAACATAACCTATTGTTAACTCGCGTTTTAAAGATTGATTTATACTAATTGTCTTGAATTTCGTGATTAAGTTTATTTCCGAGTTCGCTCAGTTCAATAGCTCCGCCCCACTGGAGGGACGGATGCAAAAACTTTTTGGCATATAACCGGTTGAAACCGCACCCAAAAAGTTTTCAGCCCGCAAAGTTAATAAAAATCCTCTTACAACACCCTCCACCACCTTTTTTTCACCTTCCGATACACAATAAATCCACCGGGCGGCTGGAGTGAGGTCCAGGCGCCCGGTGGTGTTGGTGGGGATAGCGGGAAAAATGTTTCGAGGTAAATGGGGAGAGGAATCAGTCGGGGAGCGAGGTGGTCCAGTTGATTTCGGCGGGGTTCCCTTCCATGCTCCATACCAGCGGAAGCGACGGGTGGTTGAGTATTTCCATTGCCGAACCGCTCTCCTGATTGACGGCCACAAGCAGCTCACCGAGCGGCGAATGTCGGCGCACAGGCTCCAGCGTATAGGTGCGTCCGTCGATTATGGCATGTCCGTCGGTAAGCAACGAGTGCAGCGTTTTCTCCGAAACGAGGCCGAAGAGCGCATTGCCTGGCACCTGGATATGGTTGCCATCCTCAGGCATCACATAACACAGGCGTGTGGCATCCTCGCGGGCCTCGCGGCTCATGCGGTAGGTGCCCTTCCACCATTTCAGGTTTCGCTCGATGGTCCAGTCGAGCAGCAGCCCTCCATTCTCGGCCGGCGTGAATGTCATGATGAAACGGCGTTTCTGCCCGTGGAGCGTGTAGGTCACCTTCACCCGCAAGGCATCGGCCGACGGAGCGGCCAACGGTGGAGTTGACTCGAAGGTGTCGGCGGCCGAACGGGCCATTGAGGCGGCGCGGTTCCTGTTCCCACCTTTTTTGCCCATGACCATGCGCAGTTCGCCGCCGGCCATCAGGTCGGCATGGCTCAGGCGTGTGGATTCGTGAGGCTTGCCGTTAAGCAGAATTTTCTGCACGTAAGGATTGTTCTCGCCGAAGTTCTCCGCCACAATGCGGAAGTCGCGGCCGTTGGTCAGATGCAGTGTGGAGCTTTCCACCAGCGGCGAATGTATAAGATAGTAATCATGACCCGCATTGGGATAAAGCCCGATCATGTGCATTGCAAGCCACGACGACATGGCGCCGGAATCGTCGTTGCCGGGGAGGCCGCGCGGAGTGTCGTTGAAATTGGCCGAAACTATCTCGCGCACGCGGTCGGCCGTACGGTCGGGGCGTCCAATCCAGTGATATAGGCATGGGGTGAGGAACGACGGCTCGTTGTTCACATTGTAATGGCCGTGGTCGAAGAATGTGTCGAGGCGCTTTTCAAATGCTTCCTTCCCGCCACACATCTCGATAAGCCCCTCCACATCGTGCGGCATACTGAGCGAATACTCCCACGACGATGCCTCATAGAAGAACATGCTCCACCAGGGGGTGTACCACGGGCCTTCGAACATTACGGGATTGTAGGCGAACTTCCATTCCGGCACAGGGGCCGCATCCTCCCGGCCTACAGTGGCACGGCCGAAGGGGATGGAATCAAGCCACTCGCCGGTGGCGCTGCGCGGCATGATGAATCCGCGCGAACCGTCGTGCTCATAATCCTTCCGCCACAGGTTTTTCCAGTTGCCGCTCTGGGCGAGATAGCGGTCGGCAATGGCCGCATAGTCCACACCCGGCACCGCCGCCGAATCGCGTGCCAGTCCTGCCGCCACCTGATGTATGGCAAAATCGCACAGCGAATATTCCACCGTACGGTTGCCCGCACGCGGAATGCCGTGAGGCACATAGCCCAGACGCAGGTATTCATTCAGACCACCGCGGCCTTCGGCCTCATGTGCGGCCCCGGGGTCGACGGTGGCATCTTTGAGCATTGCATCCAGAGCCTTGCGGTAATCAATCCCCTGCAGTCCCTTCACATAGGCGTCGGCCAGCACAATCTCGGCGTTCGAGCCGCCCTGCGTGCGCCCGTTGGCGTTGCCGCTGCGGGCATCGGGCATGAATCCGTCGCGCAGCCCTATGTTTATCAGCGAGTTCACTATGTCGCGTTCACGGTCGGGCGCTATCAGTGTTATCAGAGGCGAGGAGGTGCGGTATGTGTCCCATATGGCATAAAAATCATCGAAATATGGCACACCCGGATCGGTCCACAGCGGATTCTCGCCTGTGCGGTCGGACGGCATGAGCATCGTGTGATAAAGCGCGGTGTAGAACATCCGTTTCTCCTTCACGGGAGTATCCGCACCGAGTTCAATCCGCTCCAGCAGTTTGTTCCATGCATTGCGGTTTGCCTCTAAAAGTGCGTCGAAGCTCCTCCCCGCAGTATAGTCCTGCAGGTTCTGCATGGCCTTGCGTTCGCTGATGAACGATATGCCGACGCGCACATTCACTTCAGTTGTGCCCTGCACAAATGCAAGCAGTGCGCCGGTTTTCTCGCCGGTATCGTGCTGCCTGGCTATGCCTGCCATTATCTCGTCACTTTTCCATGTGGCGGTTGAGGCAAATGGCCGGTCGGCCGTGAGATAGAAATAGACCGTATAGGCACGTCCGTTGTTCCATCCGCCGCGTATGCGGCTGTAGCCCGACACTGCTGTATCGCCGTGCACCTCTATCTCCGAACCGATGAACTGCTGCGCCTCGCGGGCATCGGGCACAGGCGTCTCGCCCAGAAAGAATCCGGCATCGACCATCAGCGCCGGCGAACATGCCGAAGGATATGTGAATCGGTAGACCGAAGCCCTGTCGGTTGTGGTTATCTCGGTGCGTATGCCGCTCCCTTCGAATTCGGTGGCGTAATAGCCCGGGGCTATGGTTTCGGAGGTTCTTTGCGCGTAATGCGATGTGGCATCCAGATTGCCGCAGAACGGCTGGATGAGGATGTTACCGTATTTCGGCCCCCCTCCGGTGCCGCTCACATGTGTCTGCGCGAAACCGTCGACACGCTCAGGCATCGGCAGCCATCCGCTGTTTGGTCCGGGAGTGCAGTCGGGACCAGGACGCACCATCCCGAATGGCGTGGCCGGTCCGATAAACACGCGCCCCAGCCCTTCGCTCCCTATGGCGGGATCCACATAATCAACCGGCCGCGACGGTGCGCTCCATAGAGCCGATGCGGCCGTTGTAAACATTGCAAGTAGCAGGCTGAATCTCATGATATTATAAGAATTATGTATTTGAATTTCAAACAGAATGGTTATCAAAAAACGGCCGACATATTGTTATCCGCAGGATTGACACCCGTTTGCATGTAGGGACGGCCTTCGGCATGTGAATCATTGACGGACTTAAATACATGCATCATCGTTGCACCAGAAAATGCACACGTGTCTCACGTGCCAAAGGCACGTCCCTACATATTATCCCCCTTTTCTCCCTGCACAAAGATAGCAACTTTTTCCAAATAAAACCGGCCCTATGATGGCTGCTCTCTATGAACAGCCACCGCGGGGCCGGCGATGGGTTAAATAACGTAGCGTGTCATTTAAGTTTGTCGGCGAGGCCATGGAGCGCATCGGCGCCGTTCTCAAGCGCGTTCGAGGCGGCAGCCTTCACTTTGTCCATGATGTCGCCAGCCTTCTCTTTAGCCTTCGCGGCAGCATCCTGCACTTTTGCGCCGGCCGACTGCATTCCTTCCTTCGCTGCCTCACGGGCGGCGTCCACGCTCACACGTGCAGCATCGGCACTTACG
Organism: Muribaculaceae bacterium; assembly: GCA_048222005.1. GTDB lineage: Bacteria > Bacteroidota > Bacteroidia > Bacteroidales > Muribaculaceae > UBA7173. The sequence goes on from DBFWRP010000064.1 coordinate 14,149, forward strand.
GCAGCTGCCGCCTGAGCAACATCGATATTCGCTTGTTCTTTCGTGTTCATAGTGTTACGTTTTTGAAGTTAGGTTTCACGATATAAAACACGACACACAGCGTTGTTGTTTACTGCGCCCGACCGAGCAGCCAGCACAAAAGACTCCCAATCTGGCAATCCCATATATGTCCTCTGCAGAATTCACTCTATTTACCAAATGTCCTTTCATACGTAGGGTCGCGACCTGTCGCGACTGCAACCATGCGGAATCTGTGAACCCTTTTAAGCTGATTCACCTGCAGATATCCGTTTGCAGTCGCGACAGGTCGCGACCCTACTATTTGGCGGAATCCTGTTAAGGTTATGGGTTTCCCTGACAGGAGGCCGAGGCCCGATGTCAGAGTTTAGAATCGATAAGTTTAAGCTTGTCCTCGATGGCGTTCAGATCGTCCTTGATACGCTGGATTCTGCGTTCCATCTCACGCATCATCGAGTCGCCGCTCTTACTCTTCGACGAGAGGAAACCGAGGTTGTTCTCATACGTCTTGAGTTCGTTGCGCTTGATCTCGTAGGCGCGGACAATGCGCTCACGTTCGCGGCGCAGTTTGGCGGCGTCGGAACCCATCTCCTTCACCACATCCTCGAAGCGGCTCATGCCGGAACGTTCCTGGCGTGAACGGGCGTAGAAGGCATCGCAAAGCGCACGGTATTCATCGTAGATCTTGTCCTTCTCGCGGAACGGCACATGGCCTATCTGCTGCCAGGATGCCTGCAGCTCCTTCACCTTGGCCATGGCCTCGGCGCGGGGGGTATCGGCAGGGATGGCTTTGAGAGCCTCTATAATCTCCCGCTTGGCTTTCAGGTTCTCCTGTTCTTCCGAGCGACTTTCGCTGAGGTTCTTCTTGCGGTTCTCAAAGAATGTGTCGCAAGCCTTCTGGAAACGGGTCCACACAGCATCGCTCTGCTTCTTGGCCACGGCGCCAATGGTTTTCCACTCCTTCTGCAGAGCCACGAGGCGGTCGGCAGTCTTGCGCCAGTCAGTGCTGTCGCGCAGAGCCTCAGCCTGTTCGCAAAGGGCTATCTTTTTGGCAAGGTTGGCTGCGAGGCCATCCTTAACGGAGCGGTAATATTCGGCCTTGGCGGTGAAGAATGAATCGCACACCTTGCGGAAACGGGCAAACAGGGCGTTGTTGACCTTACGCGATGCAAAACCGAGTTTTTTCCACTCCTCCTGTGCGGCAAGAATGGTCTTTGTCATCTCCTCCCATGCGCCGAAGCTGCTCAGCGACGAGAAGTCCAGAGCCTCCACGCGTTCGCAGATGGCAGTCTTGGCAGCTTCATTAGCGGCCTCGCGTGCCTTGCGCTCCTCGAAGAAAGCCTGGTATTTTTTGTTGACCACGGCGGAGGCATCCTTGAAACGCTGCCAGATCTCCTCACGCAGCTCCTTGGCCACGGGGCCTGCCTGACGCCATTCGTCGTGCAGATTCTGCAGGCGCTTGAATGCCAGCACCACATCCTCCTCTGCGTCGAGCTTTTCAGCCTCCTCGCAAAGCAGGGTTTTCAGTTCAAGATTCTTGCGGAAATCATAGTCGCGCAGGTCCTTGTTCACTTTCAGCTGGTCGTAGAACTGCTCCACCGATGCCTGATAGGCTTTCCATTGGTCGGTGGCTACGGTGGGAGGCACTTCGCCGATGGTTTTGAATTCGGCCTGTATCTCCTTCACGCGAGGGAATGTGCGGTTCACATTATCGGTATCGGCCGACAGGGCGTTGAGCTCGTCGATAAGCGCCTGTTTACGCTCATAGTTGGCCTGCATCTCTGCCTCATGTGCGGCAGCAAGGGCGGCCTTACGGTCGCGCACACTGTCAAGCAGCTCCTTGAAGCGCTCCTCGGCGGGACACACCGCCGGGATAAACGACTGCCCGTCGTTGCCGGCGGCAACGAAAGCTTCCATCTCGGCCTCCAGTTCATTTTTACGGAATGCATAGAACAGATGTTTCAGCCGTGCCACATCCTCGCGGGTTATCTCGGCATCGGAGCCTTCTGCCAGAGTGGCAAGCATGTCGAGCACCTCCTCCTTGGTGGCTGGTACCGGACGTTTCGCCGAGCCGGCGGTTTCAGCATCGGTCATTTCTGTTTCAACTTCCGCTTCCGCCTCAGGCTCCGGAGCAGTCCGGGCAGCTTCCGGCGACAATGTCGCGGCATCGGCATCAGACGTTTCGGCAGGGTCAGAGGCATTCTCAGCCTTCACTTCAGTTCCGGCTGCAAGGGTGGAATCTTGGATAGCATGGGGATCTTCGCCCATAGCTTCCATTTCGCGCATTTCCATAAAAATTTTTAAGGTTATAGATTAACAAGGAGCACTGCTCCACACCCGGCTGCCCATGCAACCATAACATCGCACACGGGCACAGGCACAGAGCCACTTTTCAAATTACACGCCAAATATATAAACAATTATCGGAATAGCAACAACTTTCATCCCAAAACTTTCACCCACCCGTGGTTTCCATTACTCTTAAGAGTAAAATCGCCGGGCAATCGTTCCGTCCTGACGTAGGGTCGCGACTGCAATATCGTAATGCCCAATCGACAATCACAGTGCGCGAGCTTGGCGGCAGTCGCGACAGGTCGCGACCCTACAACAGGACAGTAACATCTGTTCGTAGCCCTTTGCCGGAGGAATTTTAACTGGCTCAAGCCGAAATTACGGTGCACGGGAATTGACATTTCTCCATGACAACGCTTTCACCAACTTGTAGGGACATGCCTTCGGCATGTGAAATAGCTTTGATTCCCTGGATATTAGCACACGCCTGATTCACATGCCAAAGGCATGTCCCTACAACTTAAAGGATTACATCTATACTTATGCCGAGCAAATGCACCGGGTTTTCGGCTTGACCCTTTTAACTTTGATTTTAACATCATTTAACCC
>DBFWRP010000065.1:0-1312 GCA_048222005.1 Muribaculaceae bacterium
GTATGGCGGGAGCCCGTGCATTGTGGGTGGCCAATGGGATGAAACGTGAACAGTTCGGGAAGCCGATCGTGGCCATCGTCAATTCTTTCACCCAGTTCGTGCCGGGGCATACTCATTTGCATGAAATCGGGCAGATGGTGAAAGCCGAAATCGAAAAGATGGGATGTTATGCTGCGGAGTTCAATACGATAGCCATCGACGACGGTATCGCCATGGGGCACGACGGGATGCTGTATTCTCTGCCCTCGCGCGACATCATCGCCGACAGCGTGGAGTATATGGTCAACGCGCATAAGGCGGATGCCATGATTTGCATTTCGAATTGCGACAAGATCACGCCGGGTATGTTGATGGCCAGTATGCGCTTGAATATCCCTACGGTGTTTGTTTCCGGAGGGCCGATGGAGGCACACAAAATCAACGGGGAGAATGCCGATTTGATTACGGCTATGATCAAAGGAGCCGATACGTCGGTGAGCGATGAGGAGATGGCGAAGATTGAGGCTTGTGCTTGTCCCGGTTGCGGTAGTTGTTCGGGGATGTTTACAGCCAACTCCATGAACAGCCTGACGGAGGCTATCGGACTTTCCCTCCCGGGGAACGGGACTATTTTGGCGACGCATGCCAATCGTATCCGTTTGTTTCAGGATGCGGCCAGATTAGTGGTAGAGAATGCGTTCAAATATTATGAGGAAGGAGATGAGAGCGTATTGCCGAAGAGCATCGCCACGCGCCAGGCTTTCCTGAACGCCATGACGTTGGATATTGCCATGGGTGGGTCGTCCAACACCGTGCTGCATCTGTTGGCCGTGGCCAACGAGGCCGGGGTGGACTTCAAGATGGCGGACATCGACGCGCTGAGCCGTAAAGTGCCCTGTCTATGCAAGTTGGCGCCCAACACGCAGAAGTATTCCATCCAGGAATGTAACCGTGCAGGCGGCATCCTTAATATATTAGGTGAATTGGCAAAGGCCGGTTTGTTGGATACGTCGTGCCGCAGGGTGAACGGCCGTACTTTAGGCGAAGATATTGCGAAATATAGTATTACCTCCGGACAGGTGGACGATGAGGCGCAGCGTATTTACAGCAGTGCGCCGGGCGGAGTCTTCAGTAACAAGATGGGTTCGCAGAGCAAGGTGTACGATACGTTGGACACTGACCGTGCTACGGGGTGCATCCGCGATGTGGAACATGCTTACAGCAAGGACGGTGGCCTGGCCGTGTTGTTCGGGAATATTGCCCAAGACGGTTGCGTGGTGAAGACGGCCGGAGTGGACGAACGCATCTGGCATTTCAGCGGTCCGGCCAAGGT
>DBFWRP010000066.1:0-23394 GCA_048222005.1 Muribaculaceae bacterium
GGGTGGCAGGCTGGGGTTCGGGCTGAACGGTTTCCGGTTGCTCAGGAGCGGTTTCGGCCATGAGGTCCTCCCCGTGTCCGTGGCTGCCGAATATCACCCATACCACCAGCAGGAGGGCGATACCGCCCATACAGTAGAGCGTGATGCGTTTTAGTGAGTTTCCGTTCATCTGTCGGTCAGAGCGTTGTAGAGGTTAGCGCAGGCATCCTGCAGAAGGTCGAGCACAAGCTCGAACCCTTCCGCCCCTTCATAATATGGGTCAGGCACATAGTCATATCGGGTGGCGATGCTGAAAAAATCAGCCATGGCCATGATTTTGTCCTCCGCCTGGGGCGACGGAGCCATATTGTGGAGGTTGCGCAGGTTCTGCGCGTCCATCCCTATAATCAGGTCGAAATCCTCGAAATCCGACGGCTCGATCTGGCGGCAGCGGTGCGTCAGCTCCAGTCCGCGGTGGCGTGCATGCACACGCATACGCCGGTCGGGGAGGTCGCCGATGTGGTAGTTGCCGGTTCCGGCTGAATCTATCGTCCAGCGGGCAGCATCATCGTGCTCATCCACAATGGCCTGCAGCACGCCTTCGGCCGCCGGCGAGCGGCAGATGTTGCCCAGGCACACAAACAGCACCCGGATTTTCCCCTTCTGCCGTAACTTTTCGACTATTTGTCTGAATTTTATATTGTTTTCTGCGGGAATCATGAATTTCATGCAATTGTTCACACAAAGTTAGTGAAAAACACTCAGATGCGGGCCATGTGTACTGTTTTTTCGATTTTGAAGAAGGTTGACGGCAGCTTTGGCAAGGTAAATTTGTGCGTCCGTAGTAAGGACAGGAAATAATTACGATAATTACGAGGAACTATGGAAATGGATATGGTTATGGATAAGGAAAATGGGAATGGTGCGGCGTGCGGGTGGAATGCGCAGATGGAGGCGGAGAACGGCAGGCGTGAACTGCTGGTGGAGCGGGAGGCGACGGCGTACGATCCGCTCACCGGAAAGGGGAACGGCGAGGGGTGGATGAGGGTGAACCGCGCGTTCATCCATAAGCGGGTGAGGAATCCCGCGTTCCGGCCGGATATGGCCATGGAGGAGGGGGTGTTTCCGCAGGTGCCGGTGGAGATGGCCACCGACAGGGAGCTGGCGAATGTGGGCACGCGTGCGCAATGGCAGAAGCTGCGTATGCGCCACGATTTCGCATACTGGGCGGTTACGTGCGTCAGAATCAAGGATAAGGAGTCGGCGCGGCGCATCCCGTTCCGCCTCAATGCGGGGCAGCGGAAGCTGCTTGCCGTTTTCGAGCGGATGCGCAAGGCCGGAGAGCCGATACGTGTAATCATGCTCAAGGCACGGCAGTGGGGCGGCAGCACTCTGACGCAGATGTATATGGCGTGGATTCAGTGTGTGCTCGTGTCCGACTGGCATTCGCTGATTTGCACGCATGTCAACAGGGCGTCGGCCACAATCCGCGGGATGTATGATGCCATGCTTTCCGACTATCCAACCGACCTGTGGACCGATGCCGAGGGTGAGGTGGGCAACGGCGGCAGCACAGCGGCAAAAAAACTGCTGCCGTTTCAGGGGCAGAGCAGCATCAAGACCATCCCCGGGCGCCGCTGCTGCATCACGTTAGGGAGTTCGGAATGTCAGGATGCCATCCGCGGCGGCGATTATGCCCTTGCCCACCTGAGCGAGGTGGCGTTCTGGAAGGATTCGCCCAAAAGCACGCCTGGAGAGTTTGTGCAGGCCATCTATGGCGCGGTGTCGCGGCGTCCGCTCACCATGATTGTGCTGGAATCCACTGCCAACGGCGTGGGCAACTACTTCCATTCGGAATGGGAGCGCTCGGTGGCCGGAAAGAGCGACAAGACACCGCTGTTTGTGGCCTGGTTCGAAATCCCCGTCAACCGGCGCAAGGTGGCGGACCACAAAAGGTTCTGGGACAGTATGGATGCCTATGAACGCACGTTGTGGAGCGAACACGGATGCTCGCTGGAGCAGATTGCGTGGTACCGTTCGCGCCGACGCGAGTACGCATCGGCACAGCAGATGCAGGCCGAGTTTCCCAGCACGCCGGTCGAGGCTTTCGCCAATACGGGGTTCAACGTGTTTGAGGCGGCCAGTGTGGCTCGCATGCGCGCCGGGTGTGAGGAGCCGCAGGCCGTGGGGGAGATTGCCTCCGGCTGCGGAAAGGTTGTGGGCGGCCTGTCGTTGTCGGCATTGTCGTTCCGGACGGATGCCACCGGAGCATTGAGGATGTGGCGCGATGTGGTGAAAGGGGCAGCGTATGTGGTGACGGTGGATGTGGGCGGCCGTTCGGCCACGGCCGACTGGAGCGTGATTGCCGTGCTGCGTGCCGACGGCGACAGACCCGAAGTGGTGGCACAATGGCGCGGACACACCGACCACGACCTTCTCACATGGAAGGCGGCGCAGATTGCTACCTACTACAACCGTGCGCTGCTGGTGTTTGAAAGCAACACGCTCGAGAGCGAACGCTGTGGCGACGTTCCCGAGCAGGGTGCTTATATTTTGCATGAACTGTATGACGCCTACCGTGAGCTTTACTGGCGCACGCCCATCGACGGCGGCCGCCCCAAGCCGGGATTCCACACCAACCGTGCCACCAAGCAGATGATTGTCACGGAACTGATTGGCGCCGTGCGCGACGGCACCTATGTGGAGCGCGACATAATGGCTGCCGACGAGCTGGCCGTGTACGAGCAGCTGCCGAACGGCAGCTACGGTGCGCGCAGCGGGTGTCACGACGATATACTGATGACCCGCGCCATAGGGCTGCATGTGGTGCGTGAAACCGCTCACGACCGTGTGACGCTTGCCGGAGATGCCGACCTGCGGCGTTTTCTGCGCGGTAGGTGACCGGCGGGTGGCGGTGATGTGTCAGAACACAATCATGTTGCTTGACGAGGCTGGCGGCGTTGTGGGCTGCGACTGATCGTGCCGCTCCGCTCCAGGGGCTTCTGGCGTGGGAGTGGCCGTCGATGCGGCTTCGGGGGTGCGTTTGGTGGTGGTGTTGCGCACCTCCTCGGCCATCTTGAGGTCGCGGTTGTAGGCGGGATGATGCTCGAACGCCTCGATTACGGCATCGTCGTCGAACTGGTCGGGACGCAGGATGATGTAGTGCTTCGATTCGCGGGCGCGGTTGAGTGTGTCCACCTTTTCCTCACCGTACACCTTCTTCATGGTTTCCAGCTCGCTCTTGCGTTTGTCCTCTTCCGGCGGGGTGTCAGGCTTGCCCCAGGGGTTGATCGGTTTGGGTGTCTTGGGCTTTTGGGTGCTGTCGCCTTTGATCGACAGTTCGAATCCGGCGGCCAGGATTGTGATTTTTATCTTGTTGCCCAAAGTGTCGTCGAAGCCGATACCGTAGATCACATCCACGCCCTCGATGTTCGAGATGAACGACGTAAGTTCCTTGGCCTCGCCCATCTTGAAGGGGATGTCGGCCTCGCGCGAATAGTAGAGGTTGAACAGCAGGCGCTTCGAGCCAAAAATGTCTTTATTCTTGAGCAGCGGCGAATTGAGGGCGTCCTCAATGGCGCGTGACACGCGGTGCTCACCCTCGCCGTAACCGGTGGATATGATGGCGGCGCCTCCGTTGCGCAGGGTGGTGTTCACATCCTTGAAGTCAAGGTTCATGTAGCCGTGGCCGGTGATAAGTTCCGAGATGGAGCGTGCGGCGTTGCTCAGCGTGTCGTCGGCCTTTCCGAATGCATTCATCCAGTCGAGGTCGGCGTAAATCTCGGTGAGCTGTTCGTTGTTCACCACAAGAAGGGCATCTACATACTTGCTCATCTCCTCGGCCCCGTCGAGGGCCTTCATGATTTTCTTCTCCCCTTCGAAGAGGAATGGGATGGTGACGATGCCGATTGTGAGCAGACCGCGGTCACGGGCTATGCGGGCCACCACAGGTGCGGCTCCGGTGCCGGTGCCGCCGCCCATTCCGGCGGTGATGAACACCATCTTGGTGTCGTCGTCGAATTCGCGTGCAATGTCATCGGCGCTCTCCTCGGCGGCCTCGCGGGCCAGTTCGGGGTTGTTGCCGGCCCCCAGGCCCTCGGTGGTCTTGGGGCCGATGAGCAGACGGTTGGGCACGGGCGAATTTTTCAGCGCCTGCCAGTCGGTGTTGCACACAAGGAACGACACTTTCTCGATTCCTTGCTCGTACATGTGGTTGACGGCGTTGTTGCCACCGCCGCCCACGCCGATCACTTTGATGATTACGTCGCCGTGGCTGGCAACGTTCTGGCTGTCGTCGATGAAATTGGCGTCGCGCTCTATATCGTTTTTATAATTTTCGTCCATAATTGCGGATAGGATGCTTGATTGAACAGGTTTGTTGGTTGTGTGTCAGTATGCTGTCACGGCTGGCGAAGAGAGGGACTATTCGGTGAAATTCGTGTCGTCAACAGTCATGTTGGCTATGCTTTCCTTCATTTTTGACAGGAGCGCGGAGAAACCGCTTTTGCGGGGCGACTTGTCTGGCTCCTTTCCTGTTGAAGGATCGGGGTCGTCGTCAACTCTGCCGATGCGCGAAGGGCCTTCGTCAACGCCATCTTTATCAAGCAGGTCGTTATAGTTGGTATAGCCTCTTGGCTCTGCAGGCTCACCGGAATTCTCGGGAAGCGGGGTGAGACATTCTGCCTCGGGCATACGCGATGCGGCCACCAGCACAGAAATCACATCGACCATTTCGGTGCCGTGAATCGAGCCGTCGGTGATGCGTACCGATGCCGAAGGAGCGCCCTGACGCACCGGGAGCTTGCTCTGCTGCTGGAGCAGTTCGTTGAATCCACGCAGACGTGCACCGCCGCCCACAATCACGATGCCGCCGGGGAGATCGGCCGCCGTGACGCCGGCATACTCTATCTGGGCTATGATGTTGGCCACAATCTCGTCGGCGCGGGCGTGCACGTAGTTGTTTATGTCGGTGTAGTCGATCCCTTCGGCGTAGCCTTTGCCGCGGCGTGCGGCGTCGACAGCCAGAGCGTTGCCGCTCACTTTCTTTATCTCCTCGGCGCGCTCCTCGATGTAGTTGAGGGCTATGAGGTCGAGGGTGATGTTGCGCGAACCGATGGGGAGGGTGGCCACATAGACCGGGGCGCCTCCGCGGTAGACGGACACCGTGGTGGTCTCTGCCCCGAAGTCGACGAACATGCAGCCCAGACGGCGCTCATCCTCGGTGAGCACCATGGCGGCTTCGGCCAGCGGCCGGGTGATATATCCGTTTATGTTGAGCCCCAGACGGTCGGTTATCACACGTCGGAGGATGCGTTTTATCTGAGGCGAGCAGCTGAGCACAGTGGCCCGTGCGCTGAGGCTCTGGCCGAAGGTTCCCACGGGCGAGGTCTGCGTCTTGTTGTCAACGGTGAAGCGCACCGGCACCACATCCACCGTGTCGCGGTCGGGATCGGTCGTTGCGGCGGCGCGTTTCTTCAGTTCGGTTATGATCGGTTCGGTGATTTCAGTCTCCACCGGGAGCTGCATGCTCACATCCACCATGGTGCTGGTGAGCGAGCGTCCTCCGAGTCCTACATAGACACCTGTAATGGTGCGTGGCTCGACTGCCGGATAAGCCTGCAGGCGTTCCACCACGGTGTCGATGGCGTTGGCCACATCTACGTTCTGGATGCAGCCGTAGCGCACGCGGTCGGTGAGTTTTTCCTCTTCAACAGCGATTACGTCGACAACACCCGAGTTATCGACCACTCCGACGGCTCCCCTGATTTTGGAACTGCCTATTTCGAATGCCACTATGTAGCGGCCGTTGTTGCGTTCTCCCATATTGTGTTTTGTGTCTGTGTAGGTATCGTTAGAGTTTAATTGTAGTAGTTTTCTATGGTTGTGCCTTTTGGGCCGGGGTGCCCGATGGTTTATGCTTGGGCGGGAGCGCCACCGTGTCGGTGCTGACGGAGGTGAGCATTGAGTTCACATCCTCGTTTTCGGTCTCGTCGCCCTCCTGGTCGAAGCGTATGAGCGGTTCGGGTATCGACTTCACGCGCCGGGTGGCCACCACCTGTCCGCGCCACTTTACATTCAGGGTGTCGTAGTAGGTCCACCCTTTGAGGGGGAGGACGCGGCGGTACATGGTCATCACGCGGCTGAGCTTGTTGTCAATGTTGGAGGTGTCGCCGAGGTTGATTACGTGTCCGCGTATCATGGGGACAAGAATCACGTCGTGATGCCGCGGCTCGACCATGATTTGGGCCACCAGTGCGTTCCATGCAGAGTCGTTGCTGATGCGGCTCAGCAGGGGGAGCAGCATGCGTGGCTGATGTTCGGCGTCGAAGTGCCCGGTGATTACCGGCACGTCCAGGCGGAAACGGGCGTTGGCCGTCAGGCGTTTCCCCTCGCGGTTAATGTAGTAGGAGTGCCCCATATTGTCGAAGATGCGCGCCACCGGAATCATCGGGGTGACGGAGATGCGTATCTTGTTGGCTGCGGTGCGCTCCACCACGGCATGCTCAATGTTGTCGATGGCGTTGAGCTTGGTTTCTATTGTGTGGACAGGCACACGGGAGGCAGGCAGGTCGGTGTTGTCGAGATGCCACTCGGCCAACAGGCGCTCCACTTCGCTTTTGCTCACGAAATTGCGCGAGGCGCCGTTCTGCATCACCTCGATCTGGAATCCGCGGCACATGTCGCGTGCGGCCATGTCGTTGGATATCAGCAGCGCCATCACCAGATAGACAATGAGCACCACCGACAGCAAGCACCTTATGACACCTGTCTTCGTCATCTACTTCATTCGTGGTTGGATTTGACTGCCTCGGTTATTCCGGGCACAAGGTCGGCGATGTCGCCTGCGCCGGCAGTCAAAAGTATCTCAAATTTACGTTTTTTTATCGTATCCGTCAAATCCTCACGGCCAACCAGCTCTTTTTTTCCGCAGGTCACGCGGTCGAGGATAAGCTGCGAGGTCACACCCTCGATGGGAAGCTCACGGGCCGGATAGATGGGGAGGAGGATTACCTCATCGGCCATCGACAGCGCCTGCGCGAAACCCTCGTAGAAATCGCGTGTGCGGGTGAACAGGTGGGGCTGGAACGCCACGGTGAGGCGGCGTCCGGGATAGAGCGCCTTTACCGAGGCGATGGATGCCTTGAGTTCGTCGGGGTGATGGGCATAGTCGTCGATAATCACGCGTCCGTTGTCGCCGGGTTCCTTGAGGTGGAACTCGAAGCGGCGTTTGGCGCCCATGAAGCTGCCCATGGCTTCGCGTGCAACCTCCAGAGTGAGTTCGCCGGTGAGATGGCATGCCGCAAGCGATGCCACGGCATTTTCTATGTTCACTTCAACGGGTACGCCGAGGTTGATGCCGTCGATGCGTCCGCCGGGATATACGAAGTCGAAATGAATCTCGCCGTTGCCGTAGGTCACGTTCTCGGCGTGGAAGTCGCCGTGGTTGCGCGAGTAGCTGTAGACCTTCACACCCTCGGCGGGACGCGGATGCAGTTTCAGGCCCTCGTGCACAATCAGGCTGCCGCCGGGCTGCACCAGTTCGGTGAAATGGGCGAAGCTTTCCAGATAGGCCTCCTCTGTGCCGTAGATGTCAAGGTGATCCGGGTCTGTGGCCGTGATTACGGCTATGTAGGGACGGAGATGATGGAATGAGCGGTCGAACTCGTCGGCCTCGATCACGCTGTAGGGGCTTTCGGGGGCGAGCAGGAAATTGGAATTGTAGTTGCGCAGCACGCCGCCGAGAAATGCGTTGCAGCGGCAGGGGGAGAGGTTGAGCAGGTGTGCGGCCATCGATGATGTGGTGGTTTTGCCATGTGTGCCTGCAAAGCAGATGCCCTTGCTTTCATGGGTGACACGGCCCAGCACCGCCGCGCGTTTCACAACCTCGAAACCGCCGTCGCGGAAGAACGAGAGCACATGATTGTCGGCGGGAATGGCCGGGGTGTAGACCACCAGCGTTTCAGCCGGATTACGGAATTCGGCGGGGATGGCCGCATCGGCATCGTCGGTGAAGCTTATTCGCGCTCCTTCGGCAATCAGGCTTGATGTAAGTTCGGAGGGTGTGCGGTCGTAACCGGCCACGGCATAGCCTTTTGCCATGAAATAGCGCTCAAGCGCCGCCATGCCGATGCCACCGGCTCCTACGAAATATATATTTGTCATGTCAGACATATCGAATTTAATAAGACGGAGTCTTTTTTTTTTACGTAGGGACGCACGGTTCGTGCGTCCGTGAAAATCAGGGATGTTGAACTAATTTCAGCAGGGCGTCCACAATCTTTTCGTCGGCATCGGGGAGCGCCATTGCCTTGGCGTTCTCGCCGAGCGAACGGAGCTGTGCGGGCGATGCGAGCAGCTTCTCCACGGTGTCGGCCAGTTGGTCGCGGCAGTCGCGGTCGAGCAGGGTCACTGCCGCGCCTCGGTCGGAGAGGGCTTCGGCGTTCTTGCGCTGATGGTCCTCGGCCACGTTGGGCGACGGCACAAGCACGGCAGGCATGCCGGCAAGCTGAATCTCGGAGATGGTGCTGGCGCCTGCACGCGACACCATGAGGTCGGCTGCGCAGTAGACCATGTCCATGTCGTCGATAAACGGCTGCACCCGCAGGTTGGGGTTGTTGATATCCTTCACAGCCTCCTGGCATTCGTCGGCATAGAGCCGCCCCGTCTGCCACAGCACTGAGGCGCCGAGCGAAAGGATGCGGTTCATGGCCGTTTTCATCGAATCGTTGATGGTGCGGGCACCGAGACTGCCGCCTACCACAACCACAAGCGGACGCGCGGGGTCAAAGCCGAGACGGCGTTTGGCCTCGTCGCGCGGGGTGGAGAGGCTGGCGATGCTTTTACGCACCGGATTCCCGGTTTTCACAATCTTATCGGCAGGGAAGAAACGGTCCATCCCGTCGTAGGCCACGCAGATGCGGTCGGCCTTGGCGGCAAGCAGTTTGTTGGTCACGCCGGCATAGGAGTTCTGTTCCTGCACGAGGGTGGGGATGCCGCGTCGCTGCGCTTCCTTGAGCACTGGGCCTGAGGCGTAGCCGCCTACTCCGATGCACGCATCGGGAGCGAACGTGCGGAGCACCTTCTTTGCCTTGCGCATCGAGCGCCATAGTTTGAGAAGCACCCCGAAGTTGCGCCACAGGCGTTTGCGGTCGAATCCGGCCACGGGCAGCCCGACAATCTCATAGCCGGCCGCAGGCACGCGCTCCATCTCCATGCGCCCTTCGGCGCCGACAAACAGAATTTCCGCATCGGGCATGCGCCGGCGCACGGCGTTGGCAATTGAAAGTGCCGGAAATATGTGTCCTCCGGTTCCACCACCGGAAATAAGTATCTTCATTGTCAAATCATTTTTATCGGTTTACAGGCGGCTGGTGTTTTCGGCAGCCATGTCGGCTGGGAGTTTCATGATTTCTGCGTTAATATCGTTGCGGCTGTCGGTCTGCACTGCAAAACGACTGACGCTGAGCATGATGCCGAAAGCTATGGATGTTGCCAGAATCGACGACCCACCCTTGGAGATGAGCGGCAGCGGCTGTCCGGACACAGGGAATACCCCCGTGACGATGGCCATGTGAAACAGCGCCTGCAGCACTATCAGCACAGCCATTCCCAACACGAGCAGGGCCGGGAATGCCCGCGAGCAACGCGAGGCGATGGCTCCGGCGCGGGCAAGCAGCCACAGATAGAGTGCAAGCAGCCCGAGGCCGCCGAGCAGTCCCCAGTCCTCCACCACAATTGCGAAAATATAGTCGGAGAACGCCAGCGGCAGACGTGCCGTCTCGCGTGAGTTGCCCGGAAGCTGACCGATGATGCCGCCGTTGGCCTGCGCCATGTAGGAGTATTGCTCCTGACGGTTCTTCGAGGTGATTGCCTCATCGTATTTCGGAACGGAGTCATTGCCGAGCCATTGTGCGATGCGATTCTGCTGGGTACCGGAACGCGCGATTGTGGTCTCCTCGCCTGCAAAATTCTTTCCTGTTTCCTGAATGTGGGTCCATTCGGCTTCGGAATATTCCGGCTTTGATTTATGTTTAAGCATGACGGCACCACCTCCCAATACGGCATATGCCAGAAGGACAATCCCGAACTTTTTCCACTCCACGCCGGCAATGAGCATCATGGCGAACGATATGCCCATGAGCAGCAGTGTGTTGGTGAGACCCTGCGAGAACAGCAGGCCGCCGCACAGCAGCACGAACGCCGCCGAGATCACCACTCCGCGTGTCTTCACGCCCATCTTGAGCTTGTTCTTGCTCATTACCAGGGCGATGATGAGCACCACCGACAGCTTCAGCAGCTCGGCCGGCTGGATGGCTATGCCCATCAGGGTGGTGCTTCGGCGGGCGCCGTTGATGATGTCGCCCTTGAAGAGCACATAGAATCCCAGCAGCAGCGTTATGAGCACGAAAATCGGGGTGATGGGGATGAGCCAGCGGTAGTGCATGCGCGACAGGGCGATGGTGAACACCATCCCCAGGCCGAGCATCTCGCAGTGGCGGATGAGCGGACCGAACACATTGGATGCCGTGACTTCGCGTGACGAGGCGCTGTAAAGCTCGATCACCGAAATCACAAGGATGGCGATGAAGATGGCCCAGATGTATTTGTCGGCTTTGGGCAGCGGAGCCTTTTGCAGTTCGGAGGAGGGTTCGGGCATTTTTTTAATGGCTATATAAAGAGTCGTTACGGGTCAGGCTTTGTTGAGTTCCTGTTTCTTCATGTCGCGCACCAGGGCCTTGAATTTGCGGCCGCGGTCCTCGTAGCCGTTGAAGAGGTCGAAGCTTGCGCAGCAGGGCGAAAGGAGCACGGTGTCGCCGTTCTGTGCCAGTTCGCGGCATTTGGCCACACATTCGTGGAGCGAATGGGTGTCGGCCACCACAGGCACCTTGCCGGTGAAGAAGTCGATGATCTTGGTGTTGTCCACACCCATGGCCACGATGGCCTTCACGCGGTCCTTGACGAGCGGAAGAATTTCGTTGTAATCATTCCCCTTGTCCTTGCCTCCGAGGATGAGGATGGTGGACTTTTCGGGGCGCATCGATTCGAGGGCATACCAGCAGGAGTTGACGTTGGTGGCCTTGGAATCGTTGATCCAGCGTGCGCCGTTGATGGTCTCCACACGTTCCAGACGGTGTTCCACACCTTCGAAGTCGCTCAGGGCGCGGCGGATGTCCTCCTTGCGGATGTCGAGCAAGCAGGCGCTCAGACCGGCGGCCATGGAGTTGAGCAGGTTGTGGATGCCGCGGAGGGCGAGTTGCGAGCGGGGCATGTCGAGCGATGTCTCCGGGGTTTCGAGCACCATCTCGTCGGCGGTGTCAACCCATGCTGCGGCATCGTCGCGGTGATTCTCGCCGAAGGGGAAGAGGCGTGCCTCGGTGGTGATGTGGCGCAGCTGCTCGGTGATCACGGGGTCGTCGTCCCAGTAGATGAATGCATCCTCGGGGGTGAGGTTGCGCAGGATGCGGAACTTTGCGTTGATGTAGTTCTGCATCTTGTAGTCGTAGCGGTCGAGATGGTCGGGGCTGATGTTCATCAGCACGGCGATGTTGGCACGGAAATCATACATGTTTTCGAGCTGGAACGAGCTGAGTTCCACCACATACACGTCGTGCTTGTCCTCGGCCACCTGCCATGCCAGCGAACGGCCCACGTTGCCGGCCAGTCCGGCGTTCACTCCCGCCTCGCGCAGGATGTGGTAGATGAGCATGGTAGTGGTGGTCTTGCCGTTGGAACCGGTGATGCACACCATCTTGGCGTCGGTGTAGCGTCCTGCAAGCTCAATTTCGGAAATTACAGGGATGTTGCGCTTCATCAGTTCCTGCACCAGCGGGGCTGTGGGGGGGACGCCGGGCGATTTCACCACCTCGTCGGCGTTGAGTATGAGTTCGGGGGTGTGATGCCCCTGTTCGTATGCTATGCCATAGCGGTCGAGTGCCTCAAGATAGCGCGGTGCGATTTTGCCGCAGTCGCTGAGAAACACATCCATCCCTTTCACTTTTCCCAATACGGCGGCTCCGATGCCGCTCTCTCCGCCTCCTAAGATAACGAGGCGTTTCTGTTTTGCTGTTCCTTCCATTTACGTATGTGAAACCGTGTTGTAGTTGTTTTGTTCATTAAGTTTTTGGCCGGAGAGATGCACAAGCTTGTGCGTCAGCGGATTTTCAGCGTTACAAAGGTGATTACCGCCAGAAAAATCCCCACAATCCAGAAGCGGGTGACGATTTTTGATTCAGGCACCGCCTGCAGCGGTTTCTGGATCAGCGCCTCAATGCCTGAGTTGCCGGGCTTCTGGAAATGATGGTGCAGGGGAGTCATCTTGAACACGCGCCGTCCGGTGCCGGTGCGCCGTTTTGTCCATTTGAAATAGGCCACCTGAATCATCACCGACACATCCTCCACGAAGAAGATGGCGCACAGCAGGGGTATGAGCAGCTCCTTGTGGATCAGGATGGCGAGAACGGCAATGATGCCGCCGATGGTGAGCGAGCCGGTGTCGCCCATGAACACCTGTGCCGGGAAGGCATTGTACCACAGGAACCCTATCAGGGCGCCGATGAATGCCGCGCAGAACACCACCAGCTCCTCGGAGCCGGGGATATACATTATGTTGAGGTAGCTTGAATAGACAATCGAGCCGCCCAGATAGGCCATGATGGCAAGCGCCACGGCTATGATGGCCGAGCATCCGGTGGCAAGGCCGTCGAGACCGTCGGTGAGGTTGGCGCCGTTGGATGTGGCCGTTATCACGAAGATGGTGACGAGGATGAACAGAATCCATCCGCCGGTCTTGGCGTGGTCGCCCATCCATTTTGTGAGCGAGGCATAGTCGAAGTTGTTCTCCTTTACGAAGGGGATGGTGGTCTGGGTGGATTTGATGTTCTGCCCCTCGTAGACAATCTCCTCCACTTCGTTGGAGCTTACGTTGATCACCTCGTGGTTCTGGCGTATGGTTATGGCGGGCGAGAGCATCATGGTCAGACCGACAATCAGGCCGAGACCCACCTGCCCGATGATCTTGAACTTGCCGCTCATGCCGTCCTTGTTGTGGCGCGACATTTTCAGATAATCGTCGGCGAAGCCCAGGCAGCCGAGCCACACCGTGGCCACCAGCATGAGCAGCATGTAGATGTTGCCGAGGTTGCCCACAAGCAGGCACGGCACCAGAGTGGATATGATTATGATGATTCCGCCCATGGTGGGTGTGCCGGTTTTCTTCATCTGCCCCTCGAGGCCGAGGTTGCGTATGATCTCTCCCACCTGCATCTTCTGCAGACGGTCAATGATCTTGCGGCCGAACACCAGGGCTATGAACAGCGACAGCAGGATGGCCGCGCCGGAACGGAAGGTGATGTAGTCCATCAGGCGTGCGCCCGGCACGCCCCATTCGTTGAGATATTTGAACAGATAGTACAGCATTGTTCAGCGTGGCGTTTTAGCGTTTTTCCGCAAGGGCGGCCTGCACCTCCTCGCGGTCGTCGAAATGATGTTTCACTCCCTCCACTTCCTGATAGTCCTCATGGCCTTTGCCGGCCACAAGCACCACATCGCCGTCGTCGGCGAGTGTCACTGCCGTGCGGATGGCCTGACGGCGGTCGGCTATGCTGATGGTGCGGGCCTGATAGTCGGGGTTGCCTGCAATCCCTTCCTCCATGTCGGCGAGGATGTCGAGCGGATTCTCGAAACGGGGGTTGTCGGAGGTGAGGATCACGCGGTCGCTCAGGCGTGCCGCCTCGGAGGCCATGATCGGGCGTTTCCCCTTGTCGCGGTTGCCACCTGCACCCACCACGGTGATGATTTTTCCGGTTGTGCCGACAACCTCGCGTATGGCCGTGAGCACATTCACCACGGCGTCGGGGGTGTGGGCGTAATCCACTATGGCTGTGACGCGGCGGTCGGGGGCGTGGAACGTCTGGAAGCGTCCGGCCACCGGCACCAGTCGGCTCATGTTGAGCAGCACCGTCTGCAACGGCCATCCCAGCAGCAGCGATGTGCCGAACACGGCCGTGAGATTGTAGGCGTTGAAACGTCCGGTGAAGAGCACGTTGACTTCGCTGCCGTTGAATTCCATAAGTGTGCCGTCGAGGTGGTTTTCAAGCACGCGGCCGCGGAAATCGGCCATTGTGCGCAGCGAGTAGGTGTAGCGGTGTGCGGGGGTGTTCTGCAGCATCACCTCGCCGTTGCGGTCGTCGGCATTGGTGAGCGCGAAGGCGTCGGGGGAGAGACCGTCGAAGAACGATTTTTTGGCCTGGAGATAAGCCTGTACGGTTTTGTGATAGTCCAGATGGTCGCGTGTGAGGTTGGTGAACACTCCTCCGGCGAAAGTCAGTCCGGCAATGCGGTGCTGATGTGCGGCGTGCGAGCTGACTTCCATTGCGGCATAGGTGCACCCTTTCTCCACCATCCTGGCAAGCAGGGCGTTGATGGTCAGGGCGTCGGGGGTGGTCTGTGTGGCGTGCACGGCCTCGGTGTCTATGTAGTTTACCACGGTGGAGAGCAGTCCGGCCTTGTAGCCGCACAGACGTGCCATCTCGTAGATGAGGGTAGCAGTGGTTGTTTTGCCGTTGGTGCCGGTGACGCCCACCAGACGGAGTTTCTTGGAGGGTTCGCCGTACCAGTGCGATGCCAGATGGCCGAGTGCCACCGAAGTGTCCTCCACGACAATGAATGTGGTGCCGGGATATTGCTCCGGGCTGTCGGGCATGGTGTCAACCACCATGGCGGCCACGCCTTTGCCGCGGAGCGACGGGATGAACGAATGACCGTCGACGGTGACACCGCGCACGGCCACAAACATGGCGCCCTCCCCGGCCTGACGGGAGTCGGCCGTGAGCAGGGTAATCTCTTTGTCTACGGCACCTGTGACGGAGAGAACTGGTAGGTTGCCAAGAAGTGTCTGTATATTCATTCTAAATGGTTAGCGGGAGAGAGGTTTATAATTCGGATAATTCTTATAACTCGTATGATTCTGATGATTCGGGGTAGGTCAGGGGGCGAGGGCCAGTGTCACCTGATGTCCGCGCGGCAGACGGGTGCCGTAGGCGGGTATCTGCTGTTTCACATAGCCTGTGCCCTGGAATTTCACATTGTAGCCACGGTTTTCAAGCGCCACCACCGCTTCGCGCAGACCCAGTCCGAGCACCGACGGCACGGTGTTGGCAGGTGTGGCCTTGGGGGGCGCGGGATGGCTCTCCGAGGTGATCCCGGCGGCGGCACGGACCGACTTGTGACGTCCGGGTTTTACCGATCCGTAGAGCTGCGCACGCGATATGGCCTGCGCCCCTTCGGTGTAGTCGGAGGAGTTGCCGAGCAGTCCGCGGGAGTACATCTTCAGGGCGATGTTCTTCATCACCTGACCGGAGGTGGAGGCGGCCCCGAACATGTTGCGTTTGGGGTAGAAGGTGAGCACCATGCATGAGTAACGGGGTTCGTCGGCGGGGAAGAATCCGCAGAAAGCCAGACGCTTGCGCGCGGTGTTGTAGCCGTGTGTCACCGGGTCGACGCTGTAGCAGGTGCCGGTTTTTCCGGCAAGGGCCACCTTGTCGTTCTTCAGTGAGCGGCCAGTGCCGTGGGCGCCCCACACCACCTGCTTGAGCATGTACTGCATTTTCCGGGCGTTCTCCTCCGAGCAGATGCGGTCGCGGATGTAGCTCACGGGAATCACCGAATCGAGGTTTTCGGCCACAAGCCCTTTCACCAGACGCGGACGCACGTAGCGGCCACCGTTGGCAATGGCGTTGTAGATGGAGAGGGTGTAGATGGGTGGAATCTGCGATGCGTAGCCGTAGCACATGCGCGAGAGGTCGACACGCGCCGGCGACGGGTTGAAGTAGGGTGTCACCTCGCCTGCGATACCGGTGTTCATCGGTTCGAGGAATCCGATGGAGCGCAGACGCTCCACGAAGGCGGCGGGGTTCTTGTCGTATTTTCGGGTGATGATGCGGGCCATGCCGATGTTGCTCGACTGCTCGATCACCTCGCGCACACGCAGCGATGCGTTGAAGTGGGAGTCGGTGATGGGGCGTCCGCCGGCGTATGCCCACGACTTGCCGATGGGAATCACCTCCTCAAGGTCGCTGACAATGCCGTCCTCAAGGGCTATCATCATCGAGATTGGTTTCACCACCGAACCCGGCTCGAAGCCCACTACGGCGTAGTTGAGAGCCTCGATGTAGCCGTTCCCGTTCTTGGAGCGCTCAAGGTTGGAGATGGCCTTGATGTCGCCGGTTTTCACGTCCATGAGCACGGCGCAGCCCCAGTCGGCCGAACATGAGTCGAGCACGCGGTTCAGCTCGTTCTCCACAATGTCCTGCAGCTGTATGTCGATGGTGGTGCGCACGTTGTAGCCCGGAATCGGGAGCACGTCGGTCCAGTTGACGATGTCCTTGGTCAGGGGGATTTTCTTTGCCAGTCCCGGCACGCCGTAGAGCAACGAGTCGAGCGCCTTCTCCAGTCCGTAGATGCCGTGGATCTCGCGGCACTCGGCGGTCTGGCCCACGCCGCCAACGCTTCGGCGCGCCATGGCTCCGTAGGGGTTGGTGCGGCGCATAACGCTCTCCACCGTCATGCCGGTCTTGTTGGAGTTGCCGATGTTGAAGAAGGGGAACTGCTTGATGCGCTGGAGGTCAAGATAGCTTATGCGCGAAATGAGCGGCCATGCACGCGGACGCTCGTTGCGCGGTAGCGACACGGGCTTGCCCAGGCGTTCGCGCCATTCGGCACGCGAGCGGAATGGGAAGGCGGCTGCCATTGAGTCGGCGAGGGCGTCGATGTTCTCCAGATAGCGGTTGTTCTTGAAATTGTCGCAGCGGAAATCCACGCGCACTGTGTAGTAACGCAGGTTGGTGGCCAGAATCTGTCCTTTGTCGGAGAGGATGTCGCCGCGTTCGGGCATGATGGTGTCAACTTTCTCAAGTTGCTTGCGGGCTTTTTCGTTCCAGTGGGGCGCATCGATCACTGTGGTTGAAAAGAGCTTGTAGCCTATGCAACCGGAAAACAGTAAGATCAGTATGGTTATGAATCCGTATCGGAAAAGTATGTGACCCTGAGTGGAACGTTTCATGACCGGGGTGATGGATAATGTTGGAGGTTGGAGATTGATTGCGGGTGGAATCGGCTTATTCTGGCTTGACTCGGTAGGGGGGCTGTTCCTGAACCGTTATGCCAAGTTGGAGCGAGTCGATCAGATGTTGCATCGACGATTCGCGGATGCGGCTCATGTAGACCGATTTGGCGCGGATGCGTTCGGTGCGGGCCACTTCCAGGTCGCGTTGCAGCGTGCGGATGGTTTCCATCTGTGTCTGGCAGGTGTAGCGGTTGGTGATGTAGACCATGAGCATCACCACCGCCGCCAATACCACCATCCAGTAGCGGCGGAAAAAATCGATTGAGAGCACACGGCCGTGGAGCGCCTTGAGCATGAACGAATCCTGCCTGCGCTTGGGTTGCTGTGATGCCGTTGTTTCGTTTTTTGTTGCCATATTGTTGGTGATGATATGTCAGAGCTTCTGGGCTATGCGCAGTTTGGCGCTGCGTGAGCGGGGGTTGGCCTCAACCTCCTGTGCCGATGCCACGATGGGTTTGGAGTTGAGCAGTTTGAAGGGGCTGAGCGGGCGGCCGTAGAAATCTTTCTCCTCGCGGCCCTCCAGGTTGCCGGTTTTCAGAAAGTTTTTAACCAGACGGTCCTCGAGCGAGTGGTATGTGATGATGGCCAGCCGGCCTTCGGGCTTGAGGGCGTCGCGTGCCTGAACCAGCAGGGAGCGTAAAGCCTCGATCTCGTCGTTTACGGCTATGCGGAGCGCCTGGAACAGCTGGGCCAGTTCTTTCTTCTCCTGCCGGGGATTTATGAAGGGCTTGACAACTTCGAGGAGTCGCTCAACGGTTGCCACGGGTTGCTGGGCGCGTGCCTTGACTATGGCGGCTGCCATGCGGCGTGCCTGCCGCAATTCGCCGTAGAGGTGGAGGATGTCGGCCAGTTGCTGTTCGGAAGCCTCGGCAATGAGAGTGGCCGCATCGCGGCGTGAGTCGCGGTTCATGCGCATGTCCAGCGGCCCCTCGAAACGGAATGAGAAGCCGCGGCCGGGGTCGTCGAAGTGGTGGAAAGATACTCCGAGGTCGGCAAGGATGCCGTCGACTTGCTCCGCTCCGTAGTAGCGCAGGAAGTTGCGCAGAAATCGGAAATTTCCGTGGACAAGCTGCAGGTGCGGATTGCCCGACAATTCCTGATCTTCGAGTGCGCGGCCGATGGCGTCGGTGTCCTGATCGAACGACAGCAGCCTGCCGCCCTCTCCGCCAGCCTGTGAGATTGCGGCGAGAATGGCGCGGGTATGGCCGCCTCCGCCGAGGGTGCAGTCAACGTAAATGCCTGATGGCTTGATGTTGAGCGCCTCGATTGATTCGGTGAGCAGTGCGGGTATGTGATAGGGTTGTGTCGTCATCCTTTCAGGTGTACTTTCAGACACCAAAGTTACAGAAATTTTCGCAAGAATTTACAATGCCAAACTCTAAAAATACTCACGTTCACAATAAAAGATAAAAAAGTTATCAACACCCCTCACGCCGTGGGTGCCGATAACTTAATTTAATTTTCAAATGTAAACGAAATGGTCCAAATCATATCCGTCTGAATGTCTCACATCGCAGAGCGATGTCCCTACAATCAGTCGTGCCCGAGGTCAGTTTTTGGATCAAGCCTAAATATCTGTGCATGGAAATCCACATTTCACCATGGCAAGGATTTCATCAAATCGTAGGGACATGCCTTTGGCATGTGAAATTAATTCGATTACTGGATATTAGCACACCCAGGATTCACATGCCGAAGGCATGTCCCTACTAATTGATGGTTGTGACTTTAGATTACGAGGGCAAAATGCTCCTGACTTTCGGGTTGACCCTCAGTTCTGGGAGCGCAGGATGCGTGCAAGTTCGGCCACACCCTGCGTGGCCGGCATCCTCAGCACCGTGACACCCTGCGGCACTGGGGCGGGGTTGGGGTCGATGTAGTAGACCGGTGTGCCAGGCCGCACGTAATTGAGCAGCGCGGCAGCAGGATAGACGTTCAGGCTGGTGCCTATCACCACGAAGATATCGGCTTCTCCGGCCAGTTCGATGGCCGGGGTGATGTTGGGGACGGCTTCCTGAAAAAACACGATGTGCGGGCGCACGCGGTGGCCGTCGATAACGGTTTCGGGCGTGGTCTCCAGGGCTTCAGGATGCAGTTGCCACACTTTGGTCTCGTCGTCCACGGCACGCACCTTCATCAGTTCGCCGTGCAGGTGGAGCACGTGTGAGCTTCCGGCACGTTCGTGGAGGTCGTCGACATTCTGGGTAATCACATACACGTCGTAGTCTTTCTCGAGGTCGACAAGGCCTGTGTGACCGGCATTGGGTCTGGCCTTGAGCAGGTCGCGGCGACGTGCGTTGTAGAATTCATGCACCAGACGGGGGTTGCGCACGTAGCCGTCGTGCGAGGCCACTTCCATCACATTGTAGTTTTCCCACAGTCCGCCTGCATCGCGGAATGTGCTGATACCGCTCTCGGCGCTCATGCCTGCGCCGGTGGAGATTACGAGTTTTTTCTTTGCCATGATAGATTAAAACAAATGGTTATATGTGTCACAGACGGTGACGGCGGATATGTGACGTCAGACGGTGACTGTTGAAAGGTAATAGATGCAGGCGTGGCTCAGCAACAGCAGTACGATGATGATCCACGACATGACGGTGCGCCGCCCGTAGCATTGCCATGCCAGGAGTCCGCTTATTAGCACATAGGCCGGATAGAGCCACATGAGGCCGCGCACCACCGGCGACGGCGATGCCATCATCGACAGTATGGCGGGATAGCCCAGTCCGGGTGCCATGCTCACCAGGAGCACGATCCACATCCACCAGGGGACGCGTCGGGTTGTGTCGGGTGTGTTCATCTCTTGCTGTTTTTGGCGGCGCGGTAGGCATCGACGGTGCGGCGGATGCCTTCACGGAGGTCGACCTGCGGATTGAAGCCGAACTCATCCACGGCGGGCGAGATGTCGGCGTTCCAGTTGCGCTGGCGCATTATGCGGAATTTGTCGGTGTTGAGGGTGGAGGCTTTCATCTGCCATCTGGCAATCTTCTCGGCCGCTGCGGAAGCCACCCACGCCGCCCACAGTGGGAGACGTACGGGGATAACCCATTTCTTCCCGAGGGCATCGGCCACGATGCCGCGGAACTCTTTCTGGGTGTAGGCGCGTGGCTCGGAAATGATGTAGGTGCGGTTCTCCACCCCGGATTCGAAGGCGTCGAACATGGCGCGAACCAGATCCTCCACATAGATGAAAGTGAGCATCTGGCGTCGGAATCCCACGCCGAAATCGAAGTGGCTGTCGATGCATTTCACCATCATGAGGTAGTCCTGTTCGTGCGGGCCGTAGACACCTGTGGGGCGGAATATGATGTAGGGGATTCCTGCCATGTGCTCAAGATACTGCTCGGCCATGATTTTCGACTGTCCGTAGCGGGTGTTGGGGGCCGGGACGGTATGCGCGTCAAGTGGGGTGTAGTTCTTTTCGTCGCCCGGACCGATGGCCGAAAGCGAGCTCATGAACAGGAAGCGCCGCGGGGTGCGTCCGGTGGATTTGAGCACCTCGCAGATGCGGCGCAGATATTCGAAATTGACGCGCTTGAAGTCGCCGTAGTTCACGGCCTTGGTGGCGCCGAGGTTGTAAATGACATAGTCCCACGGTGTGGAGCGCTCGAATGTGGCGGTCAGTGAGGTGGGATCGTCGTAGTCGAGTACGAGAAAATGCAGCCGCGGATCGGTGAGGTAGCGCCGGGATGTGGATTTGCGCACGGCCACGGTGACGTCCATGCCGCGGCGCAGTCCCTCTTCGGCAATGAATCCGCCGATGAATCCGCCGGCGCCTATAACAAGCAGGCGGGTGCCCTGCAGGTCAGTCTTTGTCATTGCTTTTATGTGTGAGATGTATGTAAGTGGAACAACCGGATGCGGTCAGTTGTTGCCGTAATCGCGGATTGCGCGCCGGTAGCATTCCATGACTCCTTGTGCCATACCGGTGTTGTTGAAGCGCTGCACGTATTGGCGCCCTGCTTCGGCTATTTTTTTGCGTACGTCGGGGTAGTTGATCATTTCCCTGACGGTGAATATCCATTGCTCCACGTCGTCGGGGTCGACGGCGGGGGTGTGCGGGCCTCCTGCCTCCTCCAGACATGAGCCTGTGGCGACCACAACCGGAGTGCCCACGCTCAGACTTTCTATCACCGGGATGCCGAACCCTTCGTAGCGGGATGTGTAGGAAGAGCAGAACGCTCCGGCATAGAGAGCGGGGAGGTGGGAGAACAGGGCGTTCTCTATGAATTTCACCCGGTCGGTGAGGCCATAGGTGGAGGCGAAGCTGTCGATGGTGCGGGCATAGGCTGTGCGCCTCCCCACAATCACCAGGTCAAGCTCCGACGAGATGTCGCGCAATCCGCGCACGGCCATGATCTGGTTTTTGCGCTCCTCAACCGATCCCACGCAGATTATGTAGGGGCGTGTGATGCCGTAGAGGGCTTTGACGCGGGCAATTTCGGCTGCATCGGGTGTGCGGTGGAACTGCGCGTCGCATCCTTGGTAGACCACGTCGATTTTGGCAGGGTCTATGCCGTAGTCGTTCACGATGTCGCGCCGCGTGCATTCCGATATGGCCATGATTCTGGTGGCGTTGCGGCATGCGGTGCGGAATTTGTAATCGTAAATAAGCCGGTCGGCCAGTGCGTAGGTGGCGGGGCATCGGCGGAATATGATGTCGTGGATGGTCACCACCGATGGGATGCGTGCCGTGGTGATGTTGAGGGGCAGTTCGCCCGACAGGCCGTGGAACAGGCCGATGCCGTCGCGCCGCATCTGTGTGGTGATGCCTGTGCCCGTGCGCCACAGGGCCGGGAACCGGCGGCCGAAGGCCGATAGCGGTGTGGCTACCGACACGTTCGGCAGCTCAAGCAGCGGCTTCATGCGCGGGTTGCCGGTGAGGCGCGGCGCATAAAGGCGATAGCTGTTGTCGGGGTATTCGCGGGCGAGCAGTTCCACCAGCAGCCGGGAGTAGTTGCCCAGACCGGTGTTGTTCTGTATGGCCCGTTTGCCGTCGTAGCCTATAATCATTGTCCGGATGTTCAGTCGTCGACTTTCAGGGGTATCTGGCGGTGGATTGAGTTGTCGAGCGAGATCAGGGTCTCGGTGCCCACAACTCCGGGAATCATCTGGATTTTGCCGTTGAGCAGTTCCATGAGGTGCTGGTTGTCGTGCACGTAGAGTTTGACGAGCATGGTGTAGGGGCCTGTGGTGAAGTGGCACTCGGTCACTTCGGGTATTTTTTCGAATTCAGGCACCACGGAGTTGTACATGGCGCCTCGTTCGAGGTTCACGCCGATGTAGGTGCAGGTGCTGTAGCCCAGAAGCTGCGGGTTTACGGTGTAGCCGGAGCCGGTGATGATGCCCAGTTCGGTCATGCGCTGGATGCGCTGGTGGATGGCGGCGCGCGATACGCCGCACACTTGTGCCACATCCTTCGAGGGGATGCGTGCGTTGTGCATTACGATGGAAAGAATACGTCGGTCAAGATTGTCGATACAGTCTAAACGGTCCATATGTTGGTCTATATGTGTGATGATATGTTGCAAAGGTAGCGATTTTTTTGGTTTTCGCTGGCAAAATGTCAAAAATAACACTGCCTGGCCGTTTGTTTCCTCAGAATGTGAGGGGTGAGTATGCAAAAAGCGCCGTGTCATTGATTATTTTGACACGGCGCCTTGAGGCATGAGAGATTGTCAGGGGCGGAGAGAGACGGGATGAGAGAGGGGAAAAGATAGTAAGGTGGGAGAGAGGTGGAGAGGGGAGAATGAGTGCAGGGATTTCTGTCAGTTGACGCTGGAACCGCTGATGTAGCGGTTGAACACGGTGGCTGTGGTGGTGGCTATGCGCTGGTTGTCGTCGCCGGTGGTGATTTCGGTAAGCACGAGCTGAAGGGTCGATGTGGTGATTTCAGGCACATAGAAGGGGATGCGCTCTTCGGGGCTGGGGGCGAACAGCAGGTATTCGTTGTAGTAAGCCCAGTAGCCGCGTGCTTTCTCGGTCCAGTCTTCGATATCCTCGGGGCGTTCGTACTGCACCATCACTCCGTTGCTCTGTATGTCGTAGCGCAATCCGGGGTTGGGGTTGGTGGTCTGGCTCACGTCCACCCAGGTCTCTTTGCCGTCAACGAGGCGCTCCTCCTGGATTTTAACTGTCTGGTTCACGGCACGCCACTGGCCAATGATTTCGGCGGGGTATTGCGGGGTGTTGTCTTCGTCGTCATCGCTGGTGAGGCACGATGTGAGGGTGAATGCCGTTGTGGCAGCCAAAGCCAGGGCCATGAGTGAGCCGAAGGCGCGGCGCATGAG
>DBFWRP010000067.1:0-2152 GCA_048222005.1 Muribaculaceae bacterium
GTTGAGGCCAATGGCAATCAGATTGGTGACGGGAAAGTGACGTCGTCTGAAAGGGATTCCAACAGAGGCGTGATAAACGTACCAGTTGGCAAAAACAGCATGCTGACTGACAATTACAATGAACTCACCCTCGGTTATGATGGCGGTGATTACAAGCTCACACTCCGCGCATACGATGAAGGTGTGGCCTATCGTTGGACCCTGAACTATCCTCGTGAAATCACTGTTGCAACCGAGCTGTTCGATGTCGACTTCGGTAAGGGTCCCGTGAAGGTGTTCTATCCGCAGTGCGAGTCAAACACCCTGACCGAATATGACAGGAAGCGTCAGCCGCACCAGGTTTACCAGGCTTACCGCAATTTCGAACGTGCATACATAGAATACGACAGCATCTCGGCTATCCCCGACAGCATAATCAGTACCACCCCGGCACTGTTTGCTCTTCCTGGCGGAAAAATCAAGGTGGCCGTTACCGAAGCTAACGCCGATGATTATCCCGGGCTTTATCTTCAGCCTGACAAGGGTGAAAAGGTGCATGGCCACTGGGCTGCATATCCCAAATCAGTGCTCGATGAAGACGCAGAAGATAACGACAAGTTTTTCTCCATGCACCTTGTTGAAACCCGCGAGGATTACATCGCCCGCATCAATGGATGCCGCACTCTTCCCTGGCGTGTGTTCATAGCTTCAGAACGCGATATCGACCTGCTCAACAACGAACTGGTTTACCGTCTGGCCGATCCTTGCGAAATTGAGGACGTCAGCTGGATCAAAACCGGTGCAAGTGCATGGGAGTGGTGGCATAAAGCCATGCTCGAGGGCGTCGATTTCCCTGTGGGCAAGAAGCACCTCACCTACGAACTCTATAAATACTATGTAGACTGGGCTGCCAAGAATGGCATTCCATATCTTACTCTCGACGCAGGATGGTCTGAGGACTATATCGCACAGCTTTGCGATTACGCAGCTAAAAAAGGCGTGGGCATCATTGTGTGGACATGGGTAACCTGCCCCATCGAAGCTCCCTACGACTGGGTTAAGAAGATGAAATCGTACGGCGTTTCCGGCGCCAAGATTGACTTCTTCGAGCGCAACGACCAGGTGGCCATGCGTTGGGAGCGTCAGCTTGCCAAGCGTCTGGCGGACGAAAAAATGGTAGTATTGTTCCACGGCTGCCCTGTTCCCGTTGGTCTCAACAGGACTTTCCCCAATGTGCTCGGCTATGAGGCAAACCGCGGTCAGGAATGCAACTTCTGGGACCTCACCATTTCGCCCCGTCATCACTGCACATTCCCCTACATCCGCCTGCTCGTAGGTCCTACCGACTTTACTCCCGGCTCGCTGCGTCAGGTGACTGAAGAAGATTTCCGCCCCATCGACATCGACGACACTCCCCCTATGTCGCGTGGTACCGTCGCCCATGAAATGGCTCTGTTTGTAATCCTCGATCAGGGTATCGCTTCAATTTGCGACTCCCCCACAGAGTATGCCAAATATCCCGCTCTCGAAAAGTTTGTGTCGACAGTTCCTACGACATGGAATGAGACCCTCCCCCTCGATGGCGAAGTTGGAGAACACATCCTCACAGCCAAACGCAAAGGCGACACATGGTACATCGGCGCCATCACTTCCGACAGTGCGCGCAGTTACGATGTAAAGCTCGATTTTCTGCCCAAAGGTATAGTCTACGATGTAGAGACCATAGCCGACAGCAAGGACTCGGAAGCTTATCCCCGTCACTACGAAGTGACTCATCACACCGTAAAGCATGGCGACACACTCCCATTGACATTGGCTAAAGGCGGTGGTGCAGTAGTCCGTCTGTCTCCCAGATAAGGCCTTAACTGCGACAAGTTAAATTCGTGATAATATGATTCGGAGCGCGGTGTCAGAATTGGCACTGCGCTCTTATTTTATGTAGAGCGATAGTGCGGCCTGTTGCGGTTTTGTTGCGTTGTTGACGTATTTACCCAATTGCCTGCCCAACATCGGATTAAAGATTTCCCCACAAAAATAATGCGTTTAAAATTGTATAATTTAGGGGTATACATTCAGGCATTTGTTCTACCTTTAGCAGAGAGAATTCAGCATTGTGTCCTCTAAACTGGGAAATGAATTGGAATCTTTATTAATATAACACCGGTTTCACTAC
>DBFWRP010000068.1:0-1853 GCA_048222005.1 Muribaculaceae bacterium
GTCCCCTTCCAGCAGCTCCACCTGCATCTCATAAAGAGCCGGAGAGTCGGGCGACCACAAGGCAAGACGTTTGGGTGCGAACCGCAGCTGTGCGGCAGCCACCGAATCGGCCGGAACAGCCACGGTTGCCGAGACCGCATCAACCTTACGCCCTTCGCCATCAAGAATTGTGGCCTTTACCGTAATATCTCCGGCACGCGGCGAGCGGTTCTCGACCGCCAGCTCAAGATTCACCGCCGATGCGTCCTCACTCACCTGCGGAGTGGTGACAAACACACTCTCAGGCCTTACGGCCACATCACCGGTGTTCAGAAGCCATACATGGCGGTAGATGCCCGAACCGGAATACCATCGTGAATTTTTCTGCGCCGTATTGTCCACATCCACCGTTATCTCATTCTCCCCGGCATGGAGATATGGCGTTATATCATAGGTGGCAGGCGAATATCCGTAAGGCCGTTTTCCGACTACGTGGCCATTCACCACAACCTCGGCGTTCATATACGCGCCGTCGAGGCGGATGGCGGTGTGGCGCCCGTCGAGCGCGCCGGCAGGCACGTCTATGACCTTGCGGTAGACACCACGGCCTGCAGGGAGGTAGCCACCGTCGTTACCGGGCGTGGCCGAGGCGTCGAAATCATTGAGCACACTCCAGTCGTGCGGCAGGTCAACATCGGTCCAGCCGGATTCAAGCTTTTCGCCGCGGTCATTGACCGTGAGGCGGAACTGCCAGTCATCGTCGATCAGCTGCTTGCGGCATTCGGGATTGAGCACAGTTGATGCCGAAAGCAGATATGCCGACAGAAACAACGCGGAAAGACATGTGGTCAGAAATTTTTTCATCGGTATTCAGGGCGGTGATTATATGAATATGCCAGGTGTTGATTATAGGGCTTTGAGCAACATTACTTTGTCGGCGTCACCGGTTTGATTGTGCCGTCGGGATTGAACTCCATGCGATCCACGCACACCTCGCGGTGAATGCCGGGCTCCTTGTCAAGGTGATTCTCATTGATGCGGTGATACACAATGCGCCACTCGTCGGTGCCGGGCAGATTTATCACGGAATTATGCGCCGGCCCGTATATTTTCCTGTCGGGATCCTGAATCAGCACCGTGCACGGATCTGCCACTGTGATATGGCCAAGCGGCGAATCGGACGTACCGTAAGCCACATGATAGTTGGGCGAGCCGGTATCATCCACCGACCACATGAAATAATACACTCCGTTACGGAAAAACACGTATGGCGCCTCACGATAGGCATAATCCTGCAGCGTGCCGCCCTTGGGGGTCATAACGGTCACGGTTTCGGGCTTGATGGACAGCAGATCGTCGGCAAGCTCGGCACCTGCCATATATCCGTTGCCCCAGTAAAGATAATATTTGCCGGACACAGGGTCCTGAAACACATCCACATCAATCTGCTGGCCTCCGCCCGTAGGTGAGTCGGTCACAATGGGGTGGCCCAGATCGGTGAACGGCCCGGCGGGATTGTCGGCCACAGCCACACCGATGGCCTTGCGGTCGGCCTCGGGCCAATGTCCGCTGTAGTAGAAATAATACTTATACCCATCACCTTCGCGGCGTTCGATTATGGCGGGAGCCCACGCATTGCCGGTGGCCCAGGGCACCTGCTCGCTCTTGAGGTCGAGCATCACCCCTTCGTCCGTCCATATCTCCAGATCGGGCGACGAGAACACCGTGAAATAATAACCGCCCCAGCCGGGAGTACCGTCGGTGGTGGAATATATATAATATTTACCGGTCTTGTTGGAATACATTATCTCGGGATCGGCATGAAAGCCGGGAAGCACGGGGTTGGCAGCCTCTGCAACGCAAACTGCCGACGA
>DBFWRP010000069.1:0-8229 GCA_048222005.1 Muribaculaceae bacterium
TACGAGGTCAAATTTACTAATAACCTCTCAAGCGGACAACACCGGGGCTTAATTTTAGTTCGGACGGATTATCCACGACTGTTGACTATATTTGCATTCCGAAACAACACTTCATTCCAAACCGCAACATATGAAAATTACCCGTTGGGAGGGTGTGGAAATGCAGATTTCCACCCTCAACAACCCTGATATCATCCTGCCTGAAAGCGTGAGCCTCGTGCTGCCGCAACAGACCCACACAGCCCACGTGGACATCTGCACATCGCCCGGCCAGACATTTCCCGATACCGACGCCCTGATTACGCGTGACCCGGCCATAGCCGTGGGCGTTCGCACCGCCGACTGCCAGCCCATACTCCTCTATGCCCCCGACATACGTGCCGTTGCGGCCATTCATGCCGGATGGCGCGGCACCTTCGGCCGCATCGGGAGCAACACCGTGCGGCGCCTGACCGCATTGGGAGCCAACTCCGCCGGAATAAAGGCTCTTTTAGGCCCCTCAATATGCGCGGATTGCTACGAAGTGTCGGCCGAACTGGTGGTGCAGTTCCGAGCCGCAGGTTTCCGGCATCTCCCTTCGCCCGACCACCTCGACCTCGCCCGGCTCAACGCCGAGGACCTCGCCGACGCTGGCATCCAGCCCGCCAACATCACATTCTCACATCAATGCACCCGCCACACCACCGACAACACTTCACCCACCACATCCCGATACCTCTACCCCTCCGGGCGCCGCGAACCCGGCACCACAACGCGCCTGATCTCAGCCATCCGCCTCACCTGAACATACCCATCCATCATGCGGCCGGGGCGAAAAGGGCAGTTGAAATCGGCATTCATTCATTAAAATTAACGGAATTTTACGCACACGGGCCGGGATTCGGCCGGACAACACGACACATTTCAAATTAATTTGCTTATATTTGCAGATTAGAACCCTTTATATTTGTTTTATTAGTAACCCTTTGAAAAATAGATAAAACAGGACTAATGGCAAAAGTTATCATCATCGGCGCCGGAGGCGTAGGAAGCGTGTGTGCACACAAATGCGCGCAGAATCCTGAAGTGTTCAGTGAAATCGTCATGGCATCGCGCACCCGCAGCAAATGCGACGCACTCGCCACAGCCATCAAGGATGCCGCCGCTAAGCGCGGTCAGGCCAACCTTCCAGTAATCACCACCGACACTGTCGATGCCGACAGCGTGGAGCAACTGTGCGAGCTTTTCCGCCGCCACAAGCCTGAAATGGTCATCAACCTGGCCCTCCCCTATCAGGACCTCACCATAATGGATGCCTGCCTCGAATGCGGCGTGAACTATCTTGACACGGCCAACTACGAACCGCGCGACGTGGCTCATTTCGAATACTCCTGGCAGTGGGCCTACCGCGAACGCTTCGAGAAAGCCGGCCTCACGGCCATCCTCGGCTGCGGTTTCGACCCGGGCGTGAGCGGTGTGTTCACCGCCTACGCGGCCAAGCACTATTTCTCGGCCATGGAGACGCTCGACATCGTGGACTGCAACGCCGGAAACCACGGCAAGGCGTTCGCCACCAACTTCAACCCCGAAATCAACATCCGCGAGATAACCCAGAACGGCCGTTACTACCTCAACGGCGAATGGGTCACCACCAAGCCGCTGGAATTCCATGCCGAGCTGAACTACCCCAACATCGGCCCGCGCGACAGCTACCTGCTGTATCACGAGGAGCTTGAATCGCTCGTGCAGAACTTCCCCACCATCAAGCGCGCACGCTTCTGGATGACTTTCGGACAAGAATACCTCACCCACCTGCGCGTGATTCAGGACATAGGTATGGCCCGTATCGACGAAATCGACTACAACGGCCAGAAAATCGTGCCCCTGCAGTTCCTCAAAGCCGTGCTGCCCGACCCGCAGAACCTCGGCGAGAACTACACCGGCGAAACCTCCATCGGATGCCGCATTGCCGGCACCGGCAAGGACGGCCAGCCCCTCACCTACTACATCTACAACAACTGCTCGCATCATGAGGCATACCTCGAGACAGGCATGCAGGCCGTGAGCTACACCACCGGCGTGCCCGCCATGATCGGTGCCATGATGTTCCTCACAGGCAAATGGGTGAAACCCGGCGTGCACAACGTGGAGGAATTCAACCCCGATCCGTTCATGGAACAGCTTTCGGTGCAGGGTCTCCCCTGGCACGAAATAGTGAACGAGCCCCTGGAAGTCGACAAATACTGATAACCGGACAAAACACGGAAACGATGCCGCGGCGCCAACCGGGCGCCGGCGGCATTACTCCCCGCTCTAAATTACTTTTTTACAAAACCCTTAACCTAACTTCTTATGGAAGATAAATATCACCAGGCAATCAGCGAAAGCAAGGTCACTACCAACGACGAGGAAGTGAAAGCCGCTGTCGAGAAAATCATTGCAGAGAACCTCGAGGCCAACATGAAGCCCGAAGTCTATAAATTCCTGTTCAACTGCATCGACCTCACCACACTCCGCTCGGTTGACTCGCCCAGCAGCGTGGCCGCCTTCGTTGAGCGCGTGAACGACTTCGACAACGAACACCCCGAGATGCCCAACGTGGCAGCCGTGTGCATTTACCCCAACTTCGCCCAGATTGCACGCACCGTGCTTGAAGTGAGCGACGTCGACATAGCCTGCGTGGCAGGATGTTTCCCATCGTCCCAATCGTTCATCGAAGTCAAGGTGGCCGAAGTGGCCCTGGCCGTTGAAGGTGGTGCCGACGAAATCGACATCGTGCTGAACCTCGGCAACTTCCTCGACGGCGACTATGAGGAGGTGTGCGACGAAATCTCCGAACTCAAGCACTCCTGCCGCGACGCCCGTCTGAAAGTGATTCTCGAAGCCGGCGCACTCAAAACCGCCGAGAACATCCGCAACGCATCCATCCTGTCAATGTACAGCGGTGCCGACTTCATCAAAACCTCCACAGGCAAGGAATACCCCGGCGCCGACCTGCAGGCCACTTATGTGATGTGCCAGTGCATCAAGGAATATTTCGAGAAGACCGGCCAAATGGTCGGATTCAAGCCCGCCGGCGGCGTACGTTCGGCAAAGGATGCCGTAAGCTACTACTGCATTGTCAAGGAAGTGCTTGGCGAACAGTGGCTCACCAACGAATATTTCCGTATCGGCGCGAGCGGTCTGGCCAACAATCTCCTCACCGAAATCTGGGGAACCGAAACTAAATATTTCTAATCAAACCCATACCCTCTTTCTGTAAATGAACTACTGGATTATTGTCAACGACCATCACGACGGCCCATACCCGGTTGACACGCTCGTGGCCAACGGACTGAAAGCCGACGACCTCGTATGGACCGAGGGTCTCGCCGACTGGACTCCTGCCGGAAACATCCTTGAGCTTGCCGAGGCCATGAAGCTGCGCGACAGCATGGTTGCCCCCCAGACGGAGCCTGCCGCGCCTGCCACCGCCGAAATAATCGAGATTGTGGAGACCCAGGCCGAAGCACCAATGGAACAGGCGCCAGCCCGCGACGTTGAACCGGCCCAGCAGCCTTACGCAGCCCCCGGGATGCAGACGGCCTACTTCCAAACAGCCCAGGCTCAAGCCCCGGCAATGACACAGACCGAGCCATGTCCGCCGGCCTACATTGCATGGAGCATCATTGTGACCGTGCTGTGCTGCACCATCGTGGGCATTCCGGCCATCGTGTTCGCGTCAATGACAAAGAGCGCCTACTACCGTGGCGACCTCGTCAAGGCCAAACGCTACAGCGAAATCACCCAGTGGTTCATCATTGCGGCCATAGTGCTCGGCGCAGTGAGCTGGCCGTTCCAGATAGCATTTATGAGCCTGTGAAACATCTCTGAAGTCTGACGCCGGGACCAATGTGTTACGGAAAGCCAACATCAATGAACAGACAGAACCTGATAAAAGCCGCCGCGATTTTCCTTGTCGCGGCGGCTTGTCTTATCCTCTACCTGGCTACGGTGCATTTCACGGGATTCATGCCCCGGTGCCTGTTCAAATGGGCCACCGGATGGGACTGTCCGGGATGCGGAAGCCAGCGCGCGTTCATGGCGCTTCTGCACGGCCATCCCGCCGAGGCATGCGACTACAACCTCATCTTAATCCCCACCATCCTGTATCTGCTTCTTCTGGCCATCGGAAAGCTATGGGAAGAGAATCCCCGCTGCGGCCGCATGTACCGAGCGCTGACGCATCCGGGCACACTGCTTGCCATAGTTGTCATCCTTATAGCATGGACCGTGGTGCGAAATCTTGCCGGCATCTGAGGGCGCCATGCCACCGGCTGAAACCAAAAAATCAGTCACCGCATTCCCCGTCAGTCACACCCCTGAAAATCTTTTTCTGTTTTACTCCAACTTTTGTGCCGTTCTGCGCGTTTTTCTTTAACAACCGATGAATACGAATGCCAATTTTGGTTAATTTTGCCACGCAGACACAACAAACGTTTACAACTTATGGGATTCAGGGAATTTGCATCAGCAATCATATGTGTTGCCGCCGCTGGCGCAATGTCAGTGGCATATGCCGAGACATACTCGCTCGACTCATGCCGGGCCATGGCGCTACGCAACAACAAGGAGATGATGATAAAGGCCGAAAAGGTGCGTCAGGCGGGCTACACCCGCAAAGAAGCGTTCGCGGCCTATCTCCCCGCGCTCGATTTTGCCGGCGGCTACACCTACAATCAGAAAAAAATCTCGATTTTCGACAGCGACCAGCTGCTCCCCACAAAGAGTTTCAATCTGGAAACCCAGAGTTACGAGTTCAACATCGTAACCAACCCCTACACACACGAGCCCATCACCACCCCCGACGGGCAGCCCATCCCCTCCGAAGTGGCGCTGATTCCGAAGGAGGCAATGGAATATGACATCCACAACGTGTTCTTCGGAGCCGTAACGCTCACCCAACCCATCTACATGGGCGGCAAGATCGTGGCCATGAACAAGCTCGCCCAGATCAACGAGGAGGCGCAGACCATGCTCCACGAGAACGAGGCGCAGAACGTGATCTACGCAGTTGATGCCGCCTACTGGACCGTGGTGTCGCTGAAAGCCAAGCACCTGCTGGCCACAAGCTACGTGAACCTTCTCGACACGCTCGACCGCAATGTCAAGCTCATGCTCGATCAGGGTGTGGCCACCCGCAGCGACCTCCTCAGCGTCGACGTCAAGCTGAACGAAGCAAAGGTTGACCTTCTGAAAGTGGAGAACGGGCTGGCTCTGAGCCGCATGGCCCTGGCCCAGATCTGCGGCCTGCCCGTGCATTCGCCTATCAACGTGGAGGATGAGGGCACCACCGAAATCAACACCTCGTCCGAAATAGCCACCACCTACAACATGGACGCCGTCTATGCCAACCGTCCCGACCTGCGTGCCCTCGAGCTGGCCGCCGAGGCCACAGGGCAGGAAAAACGCGTGGCACTCTCGGAAATGCTTCCCAACGTGGCCCTTATCGGCGCCTACTCGTTCAGCAACCCCAACATGTTCGACGGCTTCAAGAAACGTTTCGACGGGGCATTCTCCGTGGGCGTAATGGTGAAAATACCGCTGTGGCACTGGGGGGGCAACTACAACCGCTACCGCGCCGCACGGTCGTCGGAAGTTATATCGCGCCTGCAGGTGCAGGATGCCCGCGAGAAAATCGACCTGCAAGTGAGTCAGGCCGCCTTCCGAGCCCAGGAATCGGTGAAAACCTACATGGCCACCGAAAGCAACCTCGACAAGGCACGTGAGAACCTCCGTACGGCCACGCTCGGCTTCCGTGAAGGGGTAATCACCACCGACGACGTCATGGCCGCTCAGACGGCATGGCTGAAGGCAAATTCAGAGAACATTGACGCCATGATCGACGTGCAGCTGTGCGACGTCTATCTGGCCAAAGTGCTCGGCACCCTTGGCAACTGACCGTCCGGCATACCACTCCATCTCCCTCCTCCCACTCAACTCAGCTAACAATCAACACACTTTTCTATCATGCCTGATTTCCAGCAATTGACCCCCGAAGCAAAAAAAGAGAACCGCACGCTCATGGGCGCTTTCGGCCTGATTGTGGTAGTGGTGGCTGCCATGGCCATCGCCGGGTTCCTTTTCCTCAACAAGCCCGCAGAGATTATCGAAGGGCAGGCCGACGCAACGGCCGTGCGCGTTTCCGGCAAACTTCCCGGACGCGTAGTTGAACTTTATGTACATGAAGGCGACATGGTGAAAGCGGGCGACACGCTCGTGCACATCCATTCGTCGGTGGCCGAAGCCAAACTCGAGCAGGCCCGCGGCATGGAGACAGCCGCCAAGGCCATGAACGAGAAGGTGGACGCCGGCACTCGTTCGCAAATCATACAGTCGGCCTATGAGATGTGGCAGCAGGCCCAGGCCGCAGTGAGCATCACCAAAAAGACCTACGACCGCCTGCAGAACCTCTACGCCGAAGGCGTGATGAGCGAGCAGAAACGCGACGAGGCCAAGGCCGCCTACGACGCTTCGGTGGCAGCTGCCGCCGCAGCCAAGAGCCAGTATGAACTGGCCAAGTCGGGCGCCCAGAAAGAGGACAAGACAAGCGCCCTGGCCATGGTCGATGTGGCCAAAGGCGGCGTGAGCGAAGTGGAGGCCCTGCTCGAGGACCAGTATCTCACCGCCCCGTGCGACGGACAGGTGGATGTGATCTACCCCAACGAGGGCGAACTGGTGATGCTAAGCGCACCCATAATGAGCATCCTGAAAATCGACGACAAATGGGTGACCTTCAATGTGCGCGAAGAGTTCCTGAAGGACCTCACCCTGGGCAAGGAGATCGATGTGATGATTCCGGCTCTCGACCACAAGGAAGTGAAAGCAAAAATCTACTATGTGCGCGACCTCGGAAGCTATGCCACCTGGCATGCCACGAAAACCACCGGCGACTGGGACACCAAGACCTTTGAAGTGAAGGCACGCCCCGTGGAGGCCCTCCCCGACCTTCGCCCCGGCATGACGGCCATCTACCGTCCGTGACACCGCAGACACCCACGGCATACCCTACAACGACAACCCGACACTGACCACCGAAAAGAATGAGCGAATACGGATTTTTAAGCGTTGTGCGGCGCGAGATAAAGCGTCTGACCTCCCGGCCTATCTATCTGGTCGGGATAACGCTCGTGCCCATATTCATGGCTCTGTTCTTTGTGAACATCCTCGGCTCCGGACTACCGCTGAAAGTGCCGGCAGCCATTGTCGACCTTGACCACACACCCCTGTCGCGGCAGACCACACGCTCGCTCGACGCCATGGAGCTTGTGGACATCGTGCAGGCCGAGGAATCATTCAACAAGGCCATGCAGGCCGTGCAGAGCGGCGAAATTTTCGGTTTTTTCGTCATACCGCGCAACTTCGAGCGCGACGCCCTGAGCGGCAAAGCACCCACCATCACCTTCTACAACAACCTCACCTACTACGTGCCAGGCACTCTGGTGTTCAAAGGCTTCAAGACCATGGCCGTTACCACATCCGGACGGGTTGTGCAGACCAAACTGGTGGAACACGGCGTGCCCTCCGGCATGGCAGGCGCATTCATGCAGCCCATGAATGTGGCGGTGCACCCGCTCGACAACCCCTGGACCAACTACTCCTACTACCTCTCCACATCGTTCATCCCCGGCGTGCTCCAGCTGATGATCTTCCTTATGACGGTGTTCGCCATAACCCACGAATTCAAATCGGGAAGCGCCACCGAATGGCTTGAACGGAGCCGTGGCGACGTGTGGACAGCAGTGCTTGCCAAACTGCTGCCGCAGACGGTGATTTTCATCATCATCGGGTTCGGCACCATTGCGCTGATGTTCGGCTTCCGCCACTTCCCCATGAACGGCGAGCTGAGCCACCTGCTGCTGGCGATGGTGCTCTTCGTCGTAGCCTCGCAGAGCTTCGCGCTGTTCGTGTGCTGCGTGATGCCCAACATGCGCCTGGCACTGTCAATCTGCTCGCTCACGGGCATTCTGGCGTTCTCCATCGCGGCATTCTCCTTCCCGGTAAGCGCCATGTACGGAGCCATAGGCATATTTTCCTACATCCTGCCCGTGCGCTATTATTTCCTGATATATCTCGACGAGGCCCTGCGGGGCGTGCCCATCTACTTCGCACGCACCTACTACATCGCCTTGCTCATGTTCCCCATCGTGGCCATGGCGGCTGCACCGCTGCTCAAACGCCACATGCGGCATCCGGTCTACGTGCCTTAAA
>DBFWRP010000007.1:0-1621 GCA_048222005.1 Muribaculaceae bacterium
GTACTCGTATCAACAAACTGATTCTTAGTTTACTATTTTTATGCCTGGCAACCACAGGCCGTGCACAAACCTTCCCTCGCCTGCTTTTGAGTGGGGATTATCCCGACCCGTCCATCATCAGGGAAGGAAAAGACTTCTACATGACAAACTCATCTTTCAATTACGCACCGGGACTGCTCATTTGGCACTCTACCGATTTGGTGAACTGGACCCCCATAGCCCGTGCACTCCATGCACTCGACGGTTCGGTCTACGCTCCAGACTTGGTGAAGTACAAAGGACGTTACTATATCTACTATCCTGCTGCCGGAGCCAACTATGTGGTCTATGCCGATGATATCCGAGGCCCGTGGAGCCAACCGGTGAAACTCGACCTGGCGGGCATCGACCCTGGACATGTAGTGGGCGAAGACGGCAAACGGTATTTATATGTGGACAAAGGTGCCATAGCCCCGCTAAGCGACGACGGGCTGAAAGTGACGGGACCGAAAAAGACCGTCTACGAAGGTTGGCGGTTCCCCAAGGATTGGAAAACCGAAGGCAATGGCGACATGTTCCTCGAAGGCCCGAAACTGCTGCACAAGGACGGTTATTATTATATGGTATCGGCAGAAGGCGGCACCGCCGGACCGGCCACGAGTCACATGGTAGTCGTGGCACGTTCCAAAAGCGTGTTCGGCCCGTGGGAGAACTCCCCCTACAACCCTTTGGTGCATACCTACAATGCAAGCGACCCTTGGTGGTCGAAAGGACACGGTACGCTCATCGACGATGCCGAAGGGAACTGGTGGGTGGTGTACCATGCTTACGCACAAGGTTACCACACGTTGGGTCGCCAGACGCTGATAGACCCGGTGGAATGGACAGCCGACGGATGGGTCAAGCTGCGGCATGATGCCCGTCCGCTCCCGGCACAAGACCCTGAAAAACACGGACTGGAACTCTCCGATGACTTCACGGGCAAGCAACTCGGCCTGCAATGGACCTTTTGGAAGGAATACGCCCCCGAAAGCCTCTCATTCGGCAAGGACGGCATGAGCGTCAAAGCCAAAGGCAAGACTCCTACGGATGGACGTTTGCTTTTGACCACAGCCACAGACAAGAACTATGAGCTCACAACGGAAATCACCCTCGGAAAAGGGAACACGGGCGGTTTGCTCCTTTTCTATGACGAGAAGGCATACGCCGGTGTCGCTTCGGACGGAAAGACGCTCACGATATACCGCAACGGGGAAAAAGCCGAAACCATGCCGTCCAATTACCACAAGCATTTCCACCTCCGCCTGCTCAACCGTGCCAACCGCGTGACCCTCTCTGCCAGCAAGGACGGAAAGTCATGGAAGGAACTGGCCACGGATATCGACGTGTCGGGACTTCATCACAACAACTACGGTGGGTTCTATGCCCTCCGTCCTGCACTCCTGTCCGCAGGAAAAGGACGTACGACTTTCCGCAACTTCACCTACCGTGACGCCACACCGCAAGAAAAAGACATGGCGGCCTACCTTATGGTATTCCATCAGGACGAAGACCACTGCCTGCATGCAGCCATCAGCCGCGACGGTTATACGTTTACCGCCCTGAACGATGGCAAGCCCATTATTGCAGGCGATACAATCGC